>NZ_WWIQ01000060.1:19638-101523 GCF_009862985.1 Streptomyces sp. SID5464
CTTCGTCCGCTCCGGGCCGCCGTCCGAGTCGGTCCCCTCGATCTCGGCGAGGCCGTCCCGGACGAGGCGCTGGAGGGTCGTGTAGACCTGCCCGTACGCCAGCGAGCGGGCCTGGGGGAACCGTTCGTCGTGGCGTCGCTTGAGGTTGTAGCCATGGCTCGGCCCGTCGGCCAGCAGGCCCAGCAGGACGTGGCGGGTGCTCATGGCGAGCATTATGTACTGAGTGAATAATGGGCACCGATCGGATCCGGACTGTATGCCCGGGCAGCTCAGTCGGCCGCGGGGTATGCATCCACCGTCCACAGCGAATACTCGAGCCGGGTCCCTCGCTTCTCGTGACCTGCAGCGCACGAAGCAGCGTCGTGCCCGTCCATGCGGCCGCTCTCGCGACCGCCCCGGCTGTCCCGTATCGCGGCAGTTGTACGCCAGCGGCGGCAGGGACAGCTGCGGCTCTGCGAACGGCGGGGCTTTGGGGGGAGAGCGTCGACTTGAAGGTCACGATCGGCCTGCACCTGGCCGCCTGCGATGCTGGAAGCTCTGATCAAGAAACGGTAAAGCTTGTGAGACACCTCAGTGAGCTGTCCCGAGCGTCATCCGCTCAGGTGTTGAACGGTGCCGATGAGACAGATCCACAAGTGAGACAGGTGAACTGTTCCTAATTCGCGCCTCGTCACGCTCGAGGACCTGGTGCGCCAGGCGCTGCGGATGCGGCCAGACCGGCTGGTCGTGGGCGAGGTCCGCGGACCAGAAGTGGTGCATCTGCTGGCCGCGTTGAACACCGGCCACGAGGGCGGCTGCGGTGTATTGACTGAACTAAGTCTCACGTTTTCGCAGGTCAGAGGGCTTTCTGTTACGTTCCGGCGGTGAGTGGAGCAAGGACCCGTGAACGGGATCTGAAGAACTTTGTGCTGCCCGAGATCGGACGCCTGGAGGCGACGGGGGACGTGTGGGAGCCGTACCGGCTGGTCGACCCTGTAGGGCAGTGTGTTGAGCCGGTCGCGATCTACTTCAAGGACCTCCTCGCTGCTGCCAGCCCTGCCACCACGTTGTACTCGTACGGCAACGACCTGTTGCGGTGGTGGCGGTTCTTGTGGGCACAGGGTCTTGAGTGGGACCGCGCATTACGGGAGGACGCGCGGGACTTCACGCTGTGGATGCAGTTGGCGGACAAGCCGGTTCGCGTGCACTGGAGGCACCGTGGCAAGGACCCTTCGGAGATACCTACGCCCAAGCCTCGAGTTGGCCGACTTGCGCCCGGGTCACCGAACCCTGTGACCGGGAAGCCGACGATTGGGAAGAAGTACGCGCCCTCCACCCGGGCTCACTTCGAGAGCGTCCTGCGGACGTTCTATGACTTCCATCTCGACCGCGGCAGCGGCCAGTTGCTGGTGAACCCGTTTCCCCTGGACCGCAGGCGCCGCAACGGGCGTCCGAACGCTCACCACAACCCGGCGGACGAGTTCAGGCATGAGCGGACCGGGCGCTATCGCCCGAAGGTCCCTGAGCGGATCCCCCGACGCATCCCGGACGACAAGTACACCGAGGTCTTCGCCGGCCTCCGCTCCCACCGAGACCGTGCTCTGCTGGCCTTCTGGGTCTCCACCGGCGCCCGCGCCAGCGAACTGCTGACCTCGACCCAACGTGACGCCCTGCCCGGCCAGCAGGTGATCGGCGTGATCCGCAAGGGAACCCAGGACTACCAGCAACTACCCGCATCTCCGGACGCGTTCGTCTGGCTCCGGCTCTACCAGGAGGAAGCCTGGCGCAAGGGCGTCCCGCGGGGCCGCAACCAGCCTCTGTGGTGGACCCTGCGCCTCCCATGGCGGCCACTGAAGTACCACGCGGCACGCGCCATGTTCACGCGGGCCGTTGAGCTTCTCGGCGCCAACTGGACGCTCCACGACCTGCGACACACCGCCACCTATCGCATGACGGAAGATCCCTCGATGTCGCTGGTCTACGTCCAGCACATCCTCGGCCACAAGGACCAAAGCACGCTGCAGAAGTACCTCCGCCCGAGCCGCGACGAGGTCATCTCCGCAGGTCTGGCCCACCACGCCCGCCAGGAGGCGAAGAAGGCCGCCCCGCCTCCGGCACCGCCGGCCCCCGCCTACAACGAGGACTCGCTCAACACCCTCTTCGGAGGCCTGCTCCCATGACCACGACCGTGCTCACGGCTCCGGCTAAGGCTCCTCGCAAGCTCGCCGGCGCCGAGGCGGCCGCCCTCTTGGAGAAGTTCCCTCCGCGCGAGAGAGCCGCGTCCTGGCCCATGACCGAGGCCGACAGCGAGTACATCCTTGACACGCTCCAGCAGCCGCCATTCCGAGTGAAGAGGAATGCCCAGGTCACCCGCATGGTCGGCGCCAGGATCATCCTGTCCTGGCTTCAGACGTTCCCCGGATCTACCTGGCAGGCATGTTGGGACGCCAGTCCGGCGGCACACTCTCCAAGTGGCTGGCACAGGGACGTCATTGACTGGGCCGCCAACGTCGGCCGAAAGCCGACAACGGCGTGCCTCGCCTCCGGGACACTGGCCTTGATCTGCGTGGACGCAATCCGTCCCACCCTGGCCTGGCTGGCGGCCAGCACCTCGGGCGCCCTACGGCCGGCCATTGCAGCGACCCGCGACCCAGACGGGTTCGCCCGCCTGGAAGCCCAGTTCCCTGAGGACATCCGGTCCACCCGCCATGCCTCCGCAGGCCTCCAGGGCGTCTCACGCCTGATCGCTGCCTTCGGCGGCCTCGTCAAGGACATCGTCGTCGGTGACCTCCTCGCTCTGTTGCAGGCGACCGACTACGACGCTGCCCGAGGCGTTCGCATCGCTTACACCGCACTGCGCGATCTCGGCCAGTTCCCGCCGGACGCCCCGGCAACCCTCCTCCGGCTGCAGACCCGCGCCGGCCAGGTGACGCCCGCAGCTCTTGTCGACCGCTACGAACTGCGCTGCCGCCCGGTTCGTGATCTCCTCGTCGACTACCTCACTGAACGCCAGCCCTCGCTCGACCACAACTCCTTGATCACCCTGTCGTCAGCCCTGGCCAACAACTTCTGGGCCGACCTCGAACGCCACAACGAAGGCATCAGCTCACTCCACCTGCCCGCGGAGGTCGCGGCAGCCTGGAAAGCCCGCGTCAACGTGGTTACCCGCCGTCGGCGGATGCCGGACGGCCAGGTCGTCGAGACCACTACCCCGCGTTCCAGCGCTCCAGCGGTCAAGACCCTCGTCCGCGCCTTCTACCTGGACATCGCTCAGTGGGCGCTGGACGAACCCGCCCGCTGGGGGCCATGGGCAGCGCCCTGTCCTATCACCGAGGCCGACTGCTCCGACAAGAAGACCAAGCAGCGGCAGAAGACCACTTCAGACCAGCGGACTCGGGAAAGACTCCCTGTCCTGCCCGCGCTCATCCGAGTCGCCGACCGCCGGCTCAAGGAGGCCCGGGCCCGCCTGGACGCGCTGCATACCGCCCCTCTCGGAAGCCGGTTCACCGTGTTGGGGGAAACCTACACAGCGCCAAAGAGCACTTCCCGGGCCGGTCTTACCGGACAGGCCTACGACACCTCGGGGCGTCGCCGGGACCTTGAGGCCGAGGAAAAGCGGGCCTTCTGGGGCTGGGCCACTATCGAAATCCTCCGCCACACAGGCATCCGCATCGAAGAGCTGCTCGAACTCGGCCACCACAGCATCATCCGCTACAAGCTCCCCAGCACCGGCGAGTTCGTCCCACTCCTGCAGATCGCACCGTCGAAAACCGATCAAGAGCGTCTGCTGCTGGTCACTCCCGAACTGGCAGATGTCCTCAGCGCCGTTGTCACGCGAGTACGCGGCAAAAACGGAGCTATCCCTTCGGTTCCCAGCTACGACCTTCACGAGAAGGTCTGGAACGATCCCATGCCGCTTCTCTACCAGTGGAGCATCTCAGGAGAAAGGCGGCCCATCTCGCACAACACGGTCCGTGACGCCCTCAACGACGTACTTCTAGCGACCGGCCTGACCGACGCCACCGGAAATCCATTGAAGTTCCAACCTCACGACTTTCGACGGATCTTCATCACGGACGCGATCTTGAACGGGCTGCCTCCACACATCGCCCAGGTCATTGCAGGTCACAGCAACATCAACACGACTATGGGCTACAACGCTGTCTACCCGGCGAAAGCCATCGAAGCTCACCGAGCCTTCATCGCCCGCCGGCGCAGTCTTCGCCCCCGCGAAGAATACCGCGCGGTCACCTCTGAAGAATGGCAGGAGTTCCTTACCCAGTTCGAGCGCCGCAAGCTGGCACTCGGATCATGCGGGCGAGCCTACGGGACCGACTGCGTTCATGAACACGCCTGTGTCCGCTGCCCGGTCCTGATCGTGGACCCCTACGAGAGAGGGCGACTGGTCGAGATCCGCGACAACCTGAACGACCGGATCGCGGAAGCCGAAAGGGAGGGCTGGCTCGGCGAAGTTGAAGGTCTCTCGGTGAGCCGCGACGCCGCGGAAGAGAAAATCGCGCAGCTGGATGCACGACAGAAAAAGAAGGACTCTCCGATCTTCTTGGGCGTCCCCAGTTTCAGCCAGATCGCCGTTCGCACCAGCTCCGCTACCAACGCCACCTGACGGCTGCACCACCGCGCCCTGGGCCACGAAGCTCGGGCGCGGTGCCGCCTACAGCCTTCGGTTCGCTAGCCCAGTGAGTTGCCTCGTTCCTCAGTTTCACCGGGAGGTATTCGCATATAGGCGTTCCCGATGACGCTTCCGACCGTGGTGAGCCCTACTCCATGCGGGAATGATTCATTGATGAGGGATGTCATCTGCGCCAAGCGCGGATCGATCTCAAGCGACACTTGATAGATCTCCTTGGCGGTCATTGCGAGCTCATGGTAAAGGTCTCTGAACTCTTTTTCACTGCCAAGCTCATCTAGGTGTCGATCGAACTCGTCGTTGTCAAAAAATTCGTCACTCGCTGGGCCTCCATCGGGGTTCTTCAAACACTCCTGAACCCAACGCGACATGAAGTATTTTTCGAGTTTTCGATATTCGTCACTGGGAGGTTGAGAGAAACTAGGGCCACCCTTGAAAAGCAAGTATGGATAGGCGCGTCTCCAGGAGTCGACCATGGACTCCTCGAATTGACCAAGGCTAACGCATCCGGTTGCGGCCAGATATCTCGCATCAGTCCGGGAGAAGTGCAGCCCGTCCAGGAAAGGCCCAGCGTGGCTTATGTAGTGCAGAATGAGTTGCTTGAAATGTGTGACTTTCGACGGAAGTGGAACGACGTCGCGGATCGTGAGGAGGCTGAGCATCCTGAAATGGTCACGCGAAAGTCGTCCGGAGGTTGCTATTGCCTCATCAAGAGCAAGCTGCTCAGTGCTTCTCTGCGGCCTCAGGGTTCGCTCGACGAGGAGGTCAACCAGAAGCTGACCCAAGTGGTCATCGCCTGACCGTGCATAACAGGACTGGCCTTCTAGCAGTGAATACTGCACGCCTGGATCCTGGAAGTATGCAATGGCCTTGCTGTCCCTACCGTGCAGCTCTTGCAGGTAATTTACGGTGAACCTCTCGACGCGCTCGTGAGCCACCTGCATGGCCTCTTGGGAGAGCTGCAAGAAATTCTGCCTGAATACATCCATGGCAATATCTCGGGCGTCGGAGTAGCTGACGCCGAAATTGGCCACTTGCGCCTGTATGTTTTGCGAACTATCGCCGGACTTCTGCCTCTGCCACAGCGTCACTTCTCTCCACCCAGGCGGTTCATGTCGCCGATGGTCAGGTCCCCGGCCGATTGGATGTTCGTTGACCTCGTGCCGCTTTGTTGGCTCTGGCGGACGCTAGGGGCGTTGCGGCTCGCGCTGCTACCTCGAGCCTGGATGAGGCTCACGATCGAGACTCCCAGACCCGCCAGCCCCGTCAACGATCCCACGACGCTTGCCGTTTTGTCTGCCTCGTCTAGGCCGACGATCAGGAAGTAGGCGCCGAGGCCGAGGAGCGTCAAGCCGAACAGAATGGCGCATGACCATGCCGCAGTGCGCTGCCCAGGTGTCATGACCGCATTATGCGTCCGCACTTGGCCCAGCGTCTCGGAAATGGATTCGCAGAGATGCAGATGACCGACACCGAGCATATGTGCCAGTTGGCTCTAGTTCAGAGAAGGAACCGTGCACGCCAATGCCGCCGCCGACGTACCGGCCCGGCTGGAGGCGCTCGGTACGGCCGCCGGGCTCGACCGGGCCGCGCTGCACAGCCAGGTGGCGGCCGCCCTCTCCGTGGTGCTGCACCTCGTGCGTGACCGGGCCGGGCGGCGGCGGATCGCCGAGGTGCACGTGCTGGAGCGGGACCCGTCGGGGCTGGTGCGGACGGTGCCGGCGCTGCGGTGGGGAGCGGCGGCCTTCGTGCGGGAGCTCGGGTGGGAGCGGCTGCGGGGGCTGCTGCGGAGCGGGGGAAGTGAGGGCGGGCCGGGTGAGGCCGCGATGAAGGGGGCGAGGGATGACGGGAGCGGCTGAGATGCCCATGGGTGCGGCCGTGGCGTGCATGGGGGCGGCGGTCTGGCTGCTGGGTGAGCGTCACTCGGCGGCACGGCGGGCGCGGTTGCTGCTCGCGGGCGGCGGGACCGTCGGGAGCGGGCCGCCCGGGTGGCGGCGGATGGCCGGTGAGGTGCGGCGGGTCGGCGGGCGGCTGCGGGCCGAGTGGTGGGCGCCGGCGGCCGGGCTGGTGCTGGCGGTGCTCGGGGCGTCGGTGCTGCCGGTCGTCCTGGGAGCGGCCGGCGTGCCGCTGCTGCGGCGGGTCCGGCTGGCCGGCCGGGTGCGGCGGGACCGGGAGCGCCGGGCCGACGCGGTGATCGCGCTGTGCGGGGCGCTCGCCGGGGAGGTGCGGGCCGGGCGTCAGCCGGGCGAGGCGCTGCTGCGGGCCGCGCGGGACTGCGGCGGACTCGCGGACGCGCACGGGACGGTACTGGCGGCGGCACGGTTCGGCGGCGACGTGCCGGACGCGCTCGCGACCGCCGCCAGGCAGCCGGGTGCCGAGGGGCTGCGGGGACTCGCCGCGTGCTGGCGGGTCGCCGTGGACCAGGGCGCGGGGCTCGCGGCGGGACTGGACCGGCTCGCCGCCGCCCTGCGCGCCGAACGGGACCAACGCTCGGACCTGCGCGCCCAGTTGGCCGGTGCCCGGGCCACGGCGGTGCTGCTCGCCGGGCTGCCGGCCCTGGGGCTCCTCATCGGCACCGCTCTCGGCGCGGACCCCCTCCATGTCCTGCTGCACACCGCGCCGGGCCTGGGCTGTCTGGTGGCCGGCGGTGTGCTGGAGGGACTGGGGCTGTGGTGGGTGCAGCGCATCGTGCGGGGAGCGGAGGAGGCGTCATGAGCGGGGAAGTTGTCCACAGGCTGGGGGTGACGGTGGGGATTCTGCTGGCTCTCTCGTGGTCGGTGCGCCGGCTGAAGGAGGCGGGGCGCCGCCGGAGGATGCGGCGCCGGCTGGCCGAGCTGTCGCCTCGCGAAGCGACCGGTCTCTCTCCGGCCCCGCGCCTTGCCTGGAGTCGGGCCGCGCGGAGATGGCTGGCCCCCGTCGGCGTGGCGTTCGCCGGGTGGGCGCTGATCGGCGACCTGGTCGGTGTCGCCGTCGGACTGGCCGGCGCGGTGGGGATCTGGCGTTGGCGGCTGCGGCAGGAGGCGGCCGGTACGGACACGCGGGCACCCGACCTCGCCGAGGCGGCGCGGCAACTGCCCCTGGCCGCCGACCTGCTGGCGGCCTGCATCGCGGCAGGAGCCGGCCCGGTGATCGCCGCGCAGGCGGTGGGCGAGGCCCTGGGCGGCCCGGTGGGCGAGGCCCTCGCCCATGGCGCGGCGGAGGTACGGCTGGGCGGCGAACCGGGCACTGCCTGGCGGAGGTTGGCCGCCGTCCCGGGCGCCGGAGGCCTGGCCCGGCTGCTCGAACGAGCCGACGTGTCCGGACTGCCCGCCGCCACGCCGGTCGCACGACTCGCCGCCGAGGCCCGTGCCGACTGGGGACGCGCCGCGACGGCCAGGGCACGCCGGGCGGGCGTCATGGTCAGTGCGCCGGTCGGGCTGTGCTTCCTGCCCGCGTTCATCGCGATCGGGGTGCTGCCCGTGGTGATCGGGCTCGCGGGCGGGGTGCTCGCAGGGGGCGGTGTGCTCGAAGGGGGTGGTGCGTGAGGCGGCGGAGACCTGGAGCGGCGGCGCGAGAAGTCAGCGGAATCAAGAGAAGTTCGGACTTTCCCACGGGGGTTGAGATGTATCAGGCGGTACGGGCACGGCTGGGTGCCCTGGTGCACAGGGCGCGTGCGGCGCGGAGCGACGGGAGGGACGCGGGAATGGTCACTTCCGAGTACGCGATGGGAATCGTCGCGGCGGTGGCCTTCGCGGTGGTGCTCTACAAGGTCATCACGAGCGGCGCGGTCAGCGCGGAGCTCCAGAACATCGTGAAGGACGCCCTCAATGCGCGGATGTGAGCGGGGCGCGGACCGGGGGTTCGTCACGGCGGAGTCGGCCGTGGTGCTGCCCGTGCTGGTGATGTTCGCGATGGCGCTGGTGTGGGGGCTGCTGGTCGTGGCCGCGCAGATCCAGTGCGTGGACGCGGCGCGGACGGGCGCCCGCGCGGCGGCCCGCCAGGACCCTCCCGCCACGGTCGTGCGACTGACCCGCGAGGCGGCACCGCCCGGCGCGAAGGTGACCGTCGACCGGGGCGCGGAACACGTCCGAGTGGTCGTCGTGGCCGAGCCCCCGGTGCTGCGTGGCCTGTCCTTCGCTGTGCGGGAGGAGGCCGTGGCGTCGGTGGAGGAGACGGTGGGGGTGGGTACGTGAGACGGGTGCCGAGGCTGCGGTGCCGGGGCCCGGGGCGCTGGGACAGGGGGAGCCGGCGGATGCGAGGTGCCGCCTCGGACCGGGGGTCCGCCACCGTCTGGAGTGTCGGGGCGATCGCTGTCCTGTGCGTGGTGTTCGGCGTGGTCCTCGCGCTGGGGCAGGCCGTCGTGATCCGGCACCGTGCGGCGGGCGGTGCGGATCTCGCGGCGCTCGCGGCGGCGGACCACTGGGCCGAGGGCGGTACGGCGGCCTGCGCCCGGGCCGGCCGGGTGGCCCGGGCGCAGGGTGTCCGGCTCGTGCGGTGTGAGGTCGCCGGGGAGATCTCGGACGTGACGGCGGCGTCGGGCCGGGGGCCGTTCACGGCGGAGGTCAGGGCGCGGGCGGGTCCTCCGACGGCCCCCTCGGGTCTTCCCCCGGCGGGGGTGGGTGTTGCCTCTTCCGATACTCCCGGCGGCGAGGGCCGTCAGGGCCCGGGCGGGTCCTCGGGCGCCCCTCCCTGACCTTCCGTCCGCTGCACCTCCGCCTCCTTCTCATCAGGAGCACCCTCCAGCAGCACCGTGAGCAGCCGCACCGCGCCCCTCTTGTGCAGCGGGTCGTTGCCGTTGCCGCACTTGGGGGACTGGATGCAGGACGGGCAGCCGGCGTCGCACTCGCAGGAGGCGATGGCCTGGCGGGTGGCGGTCAGCCAGGTGCGGGCGGTGTGGAAGGCGCGCTCCGCGAAGCCCGCGCCGCCGGGGTGGCCGTCGTAGACGAAGACCGTGGGCAGGAGTGTGTCGGGATGGAGCGGGATCGACACGCCGCCGATGTCCCAGCGGTCGCAGGTGGCGAAGAGGGGCAGCAGGCCGATCGACGCGTGCTCGGCGGCGTGCAGGGAGCCGCCGAGGATCTCCGGATTGATCCGGGCGCGGTCGAGCTGGTCCTCGGTGACGGTCCACCACACGGCCCGGGTGCGCAGCGTACGAGGAGGGAGGTCGAGTTTCGTCTCGCCCAGTACCTCACCGGTGATGAGCCGTCTGCGGAGGAAGGAGACGACCTGGTTGGTGACCTCGACGGAGCCGTAGCACAGGCGGCCGTCGCCCCAGGGGACCTCCACGTCCGTCTCCAGGACGGAGATCGACGTCGTGTCGCGGGCGACCGTGGAGTACGGCGGGGCGGCCTCCTCGACGAGGGCGACGGAGTCCTCCAGGTCCAGAGACCGCACCAGGTACGTACGGCCCTGGTGGAGGTGGACCGCCCCCTCGTGGACGGTCGAGTGCGCGGCGCCCGCGTCGACCGTGCCGAGCAGCCGGCCCGTGCCGTCCTCGACGACCTGGACCGGGCGCCCGCCCTCGCCGCGGATGTCGGTGAGGTCGGCGGCCCGTTCGCGGCGGGTCCAGTGCCAGGCCCTGGTGCGGCGGCGCAGCAGCTTGGCGGCTTCGAGCTGGGGGAGGAGGTCCTCGCAGGCCGGGCCGAACAGATCGAGGTCCTCGTCCGTCAGGGGCAGTTCCTCGGCGGCCGCACACAGGTGCGGGGCCAGCACGTACGGGTTGTCCGGGTCGAGGACCGTCGACTCGACGGGCTGGTCGAACAGGGCCTCCGGGTGGTGGACGAGGAAGGTGTCCAGCGGGTCGTCACGCGCGACCAGGACGGCCAGTGCCCCTTGCCCGGACCGTCCGGCCCGGCCCGCCTGCTGCCACAGGGAGGCGCGTGTGCCCGGGTAGCCGGCGATGACGACCGCGTCCAGGCCGGAGATGTCGATGCCGAGTTCGAGGGCGTTCGTCGCGGCGAGGCCCAGCAGTTCACCCGAATGGAGGGCGCGCTCGAGTGCACGGCGCTCCTCCGGGAGATAGCCGCCCCGGTACGCCGCGACACGCCGGGCCAGCGACCGGTCGACCTCGGCCAGTCGCTCCTGGGAGATGACGGAGATCAGCTCGGCGCCGCGCCGGGACCGTACGAAGGCGACCGAGCGCACGCCCTGCACGGTGAGGTCGGTGAGCAGGTCGGCGGCCTCGGCGGTGGCCGTGCGGCGGACGGGGGCGCCCTTCTCGCCGTGCAGCTCGGTCAGCGGCGGCTCCCAGAGGGCGAACACCAGTTCACCGCGTGGTGAGGCGTCGTCGGCGACCTCCAGTACCGGCAGACCGGTGAGGCGGCCGGCGGCCACCGCGGGCTCGGCGGCGGTCGCGGAGGCCAGCAGGAACACGGGTGAGGCGCCGTAGCGGGCGCACAGGCGGCGCAGCCGGCGCAGCACCTGGGCGACGTGGGAGCCGAAGACGCCGCGGTAGGTGTGGCACTCGTCGACGACGACGTACTTCAGCGACTTCAGGAAGGAGGACCAGCGGGGGTGGGACGGCAGGATGCCGCGGTGCAGCATGTCCGGGTTGGTCAGGACGTAGTTGGCGTACTGACGGATCCACTCGCGCTCCTCGAACGGAGTGTCGCCGTCGTACACGGCTGTGCGTACCGAATGGCCCAATGGATGTGAAAGTTCCTTCACGGAGCGGCACTGATCCGCCGCAAGGGCCTTGGTGGGGGCCAGGTAGAGGGCGGTCGCGCCGCGGCCGTTCGGGGCCTCGGCGCCGTCCAGGAGGGTGGACAGCACCGGCACGAGGTAGGCCAGGGACTTGCCGGAGGCCGTGCCGGTGGCGACGACGACCGATTCGCCGTCCAGCGCGTGCTCCGCCGCGCGCGCCTGATGGGCCCAGGGATGCTCGATGCCCGCGGCCTGCACGGCCGCCACGACCTCCGCGCGGATCCGGTCCGGCCAGACGGCATGCCGACCCGCGCGCGGGGGCAAGTGCTCCGTATGAGTAATGCGCGAAGCCCTGCTCGGACCGGACGCGAGCCGGTCCAGGACCGCGCCCGGCGCGGGTCGGGAGGCGGGGTCCGTCGGGGGTCCATCGGATCGGTGATTCTTGGCCATCGGCACCGAGTGTGTCACTGGCGTGACGGACAATGGAGCCAAGGCGTCGTGCACGCCTGCCCGTAAGTGATTGAATGCCATCGCGGCTGGCGAACCGTCCAGGGGACGAAGCCGAGGTGCCCCAAGGGCGACCGCTCGATAGCAAGGTGCTGGAGGATCCGTGGACCTGTCCCTGTCGACCGAGACCATGGGCGATCGCACGATCGTCAGGGTCGGTGGCGAAATCGACGTATATACCGCGCCCAAGCTGCGCGAGCAGTTGGTCGAGCTGGTGAACGACGGCAGTTTCCACCTTGTCGTCGACATGGAGGGCGTGGACTTCCTCGACTCCACCGGGCTCGGCGTGCTGGTCGGCGGCCTGAAGCGCGTGCGGGCCCATGAGGGCTCCCTGCGCCTGGTCTGCAACCAGGAGCGCATTCTGAAGATCTTCCGCATTACCGGCCTCACCAAGGTGTTCCCGATTCACACCTCGGTCGAGGAAGCGGTGGCGGCGACCGACTGACCGCCGGGCCCGGGCCTCGCGCCCGGGCCGGCCGACGTCGCGGCAAGAGTTCGGCAGAAGTGAAGACCGAGGGGGCCCGGGCTTTCGGCGGCCCGGAGCCTCTCGACAGCACGCCCGTAGTTGCGAGGGGGATGCATGGCCACCGTTGAGCTCCGCTTCAGCGCGCTGCCCGAGCACGTCAGGACCGCCCGGCTGGTGGCGGCCGCGGTGGCGCGCAGGGCCGGAGTGGACGAGGCCGTCCTCGACGAGGTCAGGCTCGCCGTCGGCGAGGCCTGCACGCGGGCCGTCGGGCTGCATCAGACCGGCGGGATCTCGGCACCGGTGAAGGTGCTGCTGATCGAGGAGGAGAAACAGTTCTCCATCGAGGTCGGCGACGAGGCCCCGCACGCGGTCCCCGGCGAGCGCGGACCCGGCGCCGGACCCGGCGACCCCGACGGTGAGGCCGACGAGGACGAGATGGGCCTCGCGGTCATCAGCGGACTCGTCGACGATGTCGAGGTCAGCGCGGGGGAGCACGGTGGGTCGATCAAGATGACGTGGCCGACCACCCCGCCGCCGACCATCCTGGCCTGACAAGCCACCGCGCACACCGTTCTTCCGAAGGGCCCCACCCGTGGGGCCCTTCGTCATGTGCGGTTGTCAGTGACCGCCTTTACAGTAGTTCCTGTGCCGTTCATCGCGTGAATTCGTTCACGATCATTCGCATGCTCCCCGGCAGTCCGAGAATGCTTTCAGGGCATTACCTCAGAAGGCCAATTCCGGTTATCGCGCTCTGTTTTGATCAGGTTCCGGTACCTACAATCCCGTCCACATCTTGAGCTCAGCCCAAGCGTCAAGGAGGACGAATGGCGGGGCTTTCCATCTCACCACAGTCGGGCCATCCCACAGACCTCGCAGCCGCCGTACTGACCGATGACAACCGCGTTCTCGTCGTGGTCATCGCAGTCGTCGCGCTGGCGGCACTCGTGGTCGCGGGCGTCCTGGTGCGCCAGGTACTCGCGGCCGGCGAGGGCACCGACAGCATGAAGAAGATCGCGGCTGCGGTCCAGGAAGGCGCGAACGCCTATCTGGCACGTCAGCTGCGCACGCTCGCCGTATTCGCAGTGGTCGTGTTCTTCCTGCTCATGCTGCTGCCCGCGGACGACTGGAATCAGCGTGCCGGACGGTCGGTGTTCTTCCTGATCGGAGCGGCGTTCTCGGCAGCCACCGGCTATATCGGCATGTGGCTCGCCGTGCGCAGCAATGTGCGTGTCGCCGCGGCGGCGCGTGAAGCAACTCCGGCGGCAGGCGAGCCGGAAAAAGATCTCACCACCGTCTCGCACAAAGCGATGAAGATCGCATTTCGCACGGGCGGCGTCGTCGGCATGTTCACCGTGGGCCTCGGCCTGCTGGGCGCCTCCTGCGTGGTGCTGGTGTACGCGGCCGACGCGCCGAAGGTGCTCGAGGGCTTCGGCCTCGGGGCCGCGCTGATCGCGATGTTCATGCGTGTCGGCGGCGGCATCTTCACCAAGGCCGCCGACGTCGGCGCCGACCTGGTCGGCAAGGTCGAGCAGGGCATTCCGGAGGACGATCCGCGCAATGCCGCGACCATCGCCGACAACGTGGGCGACAACGTCGGCGACTGCGCGGGCATGGCGGCCGACCTCTTCGAGTCGTACGCCGTCACCCTCGTCGCCGCGCTGATCCTGGGCTCGGCGGCCTTCGGCGACGCCGGGCTCGGATTCCCGCTGCTCGTGCCGGCGATCGGTGTGATCACCGCGATGATCGGCATCTTCGCGGTGGCGCCCAGGCGGGCCGACCGCAGCGGCATGAGCGCCATCAACCGCGGGTTCTTCATCTCCGCGGTGATCTCGCTCGTGCTGGTCGCCGTGGCCGTCTTCGTCTACCTGCCCGGGAAGTACTCGGACCTCGACGGCGTGACGGACGCCGCGATCACGGGCAAGGACGGCGACCCGCGGGTCCTCGCGCTCGTCGCGGTGGCCATCGGCATCGTGCTCGCCGCGCTGATCCAGCAACTGACCGGCTACTTCACCGAGACCACCCGGCGACCCGTCCGGGACATCGGCAAGACCTCGCTCACCGGCCCGGCCACCGTCGTCCTCGCCGGTATCTCCGTGGGTCTCGAATCGGCCGTGTACACCGCCCTGTTGATAGGTCTCGGCGTGTACGGGGCGTTCCTGCTCGGCGGCACGTCGATCATGCTGGCGCTGTTCGCGGTGGCGCTGGCGGGCACCGGCCTGCTCACCACGGTCGGCGTGATCGTCGCGATGGACACCTTCGGGCCGGTCTCCGACAACGCGCAGGGCATCGCGGAGATGTCCGGCGACGTCGAGGGCGCGGGCGCGCAGGTGCTCACGAACCTGGACGCGGTCGGCAACACCACCAAGGCGATCACCAAGGGCATCGCGATCGCCACGGCCGTGCTCGCGGCGGCGGCGCTGTTCGGGTCGTACCGCGACGCGATCTTCACCGGCGCGCGGGACGTGGGCGAGAAGCTCAGCGGGGAAGGGGCCCCGATGAGCCTGATGATGGACATCTCGCAGCCCAACAACCTCGTGGGGCTCGTCGCGGGCGCGGCGGTCGTCTTCCTCTTCTCGGGGCTGGCGATCAACGCCGTGTCGCGGTCGGCGGGTTCCGTGGTCTTCGAGGTGCGGCGGCAGTTCCGTGAGAAGCCCGGGATCATGGACTACAGCGAGACACCGGAGTACGGCAAGGTCGTCGACATCTGCACCAAGGACGCGTTGCGCGAGCTGGCCACGCCCGGGCTGCTCGCCGTGATGGCGCCCATCTTCATCGGGTTCACGCTCGGTGTCGGCCCGCTCGGCGCGTTCCTGGCGGGCGCGATCGGCGCGGGCACGCTGATGGCGGTGTTCCTGGCCAACTCCGGTGGCGCCTGGGACAACGCCAAGAAGCTCGTCGAGGACGGCCACCACGGGGGCAAGGGCAGTGAGGCCCACGCGGCGACCGTGATCGGCGACACCGTCGGCGACCCCTTCAAGGACACCGCCGGTCCCGCGATCAACCCGCTGCTGAAGGTCATGAACCTGGTGTCGCTGCTCATCGCGCCCGCGGTGATCAAGTTCTCCTACGGTGCCGACAAGAGCATCGGGGTGCGGATCCTGGTCGCGGCCGTCGCGTTCCTGGTGATCGTCGGCGCGGTGTACGTGTCAAAGCGGCGCGGGATCGCCATGGGTGACGAAGGCAACGCCGATTCGACGCCCAAGTCGGCGGATCCGGCGGTGGTTTCGTAGGGAGGTCGTCCAAGCCCCAGCTCAAGGTGCGGGCGGGCGGCGCGCGTTGACGCGTCGCCCGCCCGCTCTGCGTGTGCACACCACCACGCCGTGAGGCTTCTCTCGCTTGGTGCAAAAGGTTACAAAAGGGTCTTAATGGACGCTCGGCGTGCGGTTGCCGTGCATCTGGCGTGTATGTTCCGGGGCCGAGAGCCATGGAAGGGACCAAACCGGTGAACAAGAAGCTCGCGGCCGCACTGTCCGGCGGTGCGGTACTGGTACTGGCGCTGTCGGGGTGCGGCGGCGACGACAACGAGAAGCTGAACTCCTGGGCCAAGGAGGTCTGCGACGCCGTGCAGCCGCAGGCCAAGAAGATCGAGTCGGCCAATGCCTCGATCCAGAAGGAAACCTCGGACAACAGCAAGCCGGAGGACGTCCAGAAGACCGACGCGCAGGCCTTCCAGGACATGTCCGACGCCTACAAGGCCATCGGGGCCGCGGTGACCAAGGCCGGGGCGCCGGACGTCGAGAACGGCGAGAAGAAGCAGCAGGACGCCGTCAAGGAGCTCAACACGATCTCCTCCTCGTACGCCTCCCTGAAGAAGCAGGTCGACGCGCTCGACACCAAGGACCAGGGCAAGTTCGCGGACGGCCTCAAGGACATCGCCACGGAGCTCGACAAGCTGGGCAAGAGCGGGAACGACGCGCTCCGGACCCTGGAGGAGGGCGAGGTCGGCCAGGCGATGGCACGGCAGTCCAGCTGCAAGGCGGCCACGGCACCGGCGACCCAGAGCTGACCAAGGAGCGATTCCGGGGCGGGTGGGACCGCCGAGGCATAAGTGACTGTCGAGCCGGGGCGCGCAGCCGCGTGGTGCCCGAGCCGGTGGGCGGAGCCGTGTGTGATGCCCGTGCCGGGTAGCGGAGCCGCGTGGTGCCCGAGCCGGTCAGCGGGGCCGCGCGCGATGCCGAGCCGGTCCGGGGAGCCACGCGCGATACTCCGCACGGGCACGTGCGATACGGGTGCCGGCGGCCACAATGGGGGCGTGAGTAACGCCAGCCAGTCACCCCTGTCCCCGCTGCCCTCCTCCGACCGTCCCGATGTCGCCGCCCGGCTCCGGGACGCCCTGCTCGGAGCCTCCTTCACCGCCGACGGGCTGCTCGAACTGCTCGGCGCCCCCGCGTACGCCGCCCTGGCCCGGAGCGAGACCGTGCCCGCGCTCCGGGCGACCCGCGGGGACACCCCGCTGGAGTTGCTCGTCCGGCTGTTCCTCCTTCAGCAGCCCGTGCCGCACGCGCGCCTGGCGGACGTCCTGCCCGTCGACGCCTGCCTGGAGAGCGGCTGGCTGACGCGCGTCGGTGGCGACGAGCTCGCCGCCACCGTGGACGTACGGCCGTACGGCGGGCCCGGCGGCGAGGACTGGTTCATCGTGTCGGACCTGGGCTGCGCGGTCGGTGGCGCCGGCGGGATCGGCAGGCGTGACGAGGGAGTCGTCCTGGGCGTCGGCGGCGCCTCCACGACACTCGCCGGCATCACCGTCCGTACGCCCGTCGCCGCCGCGCTCGACCTCGGCACCGGCTCCGGCATCCAGGCGCTGCACGCCGCCCACCACGCCACACGCGTGACGGCCACCGACCTCAACCCGCGGGCGCTGCACATCACCGCCCTCACGCTGGCGCTGTCCGGCACCCCGGCCGCCGATCTGCGCGAGGGCTCGCTCTTCGAGCCGGTGCGGGACGACGAGAAGTACGACCTGATCGTCTCGAACCCGCCGTTCGTGATCTCTCCCGGCGCCCGGCTCACCTACCGCGACGGCGGGATGGGCGGGGACGATCTGTGCCGCACGCTCGTTCAGGAGGCAGGGGAGCGGCTGAACGAGGGCGGGTTCGCGCAGTTCCTCGCCAACTGGCAGCACGTGGAAGGGGAGGACTGGCAGGACCGGCTCAGGTCATGGGTGCCTCGGGGCTGCGACGCGTGGATCGTGCAGCGCGAGGTGCAGGACGTCAATCAGTACGCCGAGCTGTGGCTGCGGGACGCGGGCGACCACCGCGAGGACGCGGCGGAGTACCAGGCGCGGTACGACGCATGGCTCGACGAGTTCGAGGCCCGCAAGGTGAAGGCCGTCGGCTTCGGCTGGATCACCCTGCGCAGGACGGGCGCCGCCGTGCCCTCCGTCACGGTGGAGGAGTGGCCGCATCCGGTCGAGCAGCCGCTCGGGGACACCATCCGGGCCCACTTCGACCGGCTCGACTACCTGCGCGACCACGACGACGCCGCCCTGCTCGAAGGGCACTTCCGGCTCGGCGCGGAGGTCGTGCAGGAACAGGTCGGGCTGCCCGGTGCGGAGGACCCCGAGCATGTCGTACTGCGCCAGAACCGCGGCATGCGGAGGGCGACCCGGGTGGACACGGTCGGCGCGGGCTTCGCGGGTGTGTGCGACGGCACGATGAGCGCCGGTCGCATCCTCGACGCCATCGCCCAGCTGATCGGCGAGGACCCGGTGCTGCTGCGCGACCGTACTCCGGCGCAGATCCGGCTGCTCGTGGAGCAGGGGTTCCTGGAGCCGGTCGGCTGAGGGGTGCGGCAGGCACTCATGCCGCGGTCCCTCGGCCGGGGTGCCTGCCCCAAGGACCACCCGAGCCCCATGGCGCACACCCTGCGCTTCCCACCTCACCTCCCCCGGTGCGCACGTCCCACACCACGCACACACCCAAGGGGGCGCTCGTCGAGGAGACTCGCCAACAAATTCGAGTCGATTTGAACACCTCGCCCGAAACGGTCCGTGAGGGGCCGGACGTCCCCGATCCGCGGCCGTGTCGCCCCGGCGTTCACCTCCGGTTCGCCTGTCCGCCGCCCACGCGTGTCAGCCTCCCGGGGCTGGGGAGACGCGGACCGGAGAAAAGGGGCACGGCGAGCCATGGAGAGCGAACCGGCGATCTTCGCGGGAGCGGTGTTCTCCCTGTTCGGAGGCGGACTGCTGGTGTGGACCGTGACACGCGTCCGTCAGCACCGGCCGGTCGCCCAGGGCGTGAGCCCCGTCGCGTCGGCGACCCTCGCGAGCGTCGCCGCCGTGCTCGCTCTGGCGGCCGGAATCTGGTGCTTCGGCCGCCTCTGAATTCCGTGTCGGCAACGCGCCTGTGGGTGACCGTGAGGTTGCACTCCGCATGGGGCCGGGCCGGGTCCGGGCACTCCGGGCGGCAGGAATGGTGGTAGTCGGGTTACCGTTCGAGTGGCCGTTGCGGGCTTTTCCCGTTTGACACGGGGGCGGGATGTACCGTCACACTCCGCAGCGTCACCACGACCCGACCCCGGGAGACGAACCCTGGGGAGGCCCCAGCGTCGACCGGAGAGAAGAGCGAAGTTGTCCCCGACCAGCGAGACCGCACAGGGCGGCCGCCGACTCGTCATCGTCGAGTCGCCTGCCAAGGCGAAGACGATCAAGGGCTACCTGGGCCCCGGCTACGTAGTCGAGGCGAGCGTCGGGCACATCCGCGACCTTCCCAACGGCGCTGCCGAGGTGCCCGAGAAGTACACCGGCGAGGTCCGCCGCCTCGGTGTGGACGTCGAACACGACTTCCAGCCGATCTATGTGGTCAACGCCGATAAGAAGGCGCAGGTCAAGAAGCTCAAGGACCTGCTCAAGGACTCCGACGAGCTCTTCCTCGCCACCGATGAGGACCGCGAGGGCGAGGCCATCGCCTGGCACCTCCAGGAGGTGCTCAAGCCCAAGGTCCCGGTCAAGCGGATGGTCTTCCACGAGATCACCAAGGCCGCGATCCAGGCCGCCGTGGCCAACCCGCGCCAGCTCAACCAGAAGCTCGTCGACGCCCAGGAGACCCGCCGCATCCTCGACCGTCTCTACGGCTACGAGGTCTCGCCGGTCCTGTGGAAGAAGGTCATGCCGCGGCTGTCCGCGGGCCGTGTCCAGTCGGTCGCCACACGACTCGTCGTGGAGCGGGAACGCGAGCGCATCGCCTTTCGTTCGGCTGAGTACTGGGACCTGACGGGTACCTTCGCGACCGGCCGCGCGGGAGACTCGTCGGACCCGTCGTCGCTGGTCGCGCGCCTCCAGTCCGTCGACGGCAGGCGGGTCGCGCAGGGCCGTGACTTCGACTCCCTGGGACAACTGAAGAGCGCGAACACCCTCCACCTCGACGAGGCGAACGCCCGCGCCCTGGCCGCCGCCCTGGAGCAGACGCGGTTCGCCGTCCGCTCCGTCGAGTCCAAGCCCTACCGCCGCTCGCCGTACGCCCCGTTCCGTACGACGACGCTGCAGCAGGAAGCCAGCCGCAAGCTCGGCTTCGGCGCGAAGGCCACGATGCAGATCGCGCAGAAGCTGTACGAGAACGGCTACATCACCTATATGCGTACGGACTCCACGACGCTGAGCGACACGGCGGTCTCCGCCGCCCGCGCCCAGGTCACGCAGCTGTACGGCGCCGACTACCTGCCGCCGCAGCCGAGGACGTACGCCGGGAAGGTCAAGAACGCGCAGGAGGCCCACGAGGCGATCCGCCCCTCGGGTGATCGTTTCCGCACTCCCGCCGAGACCGGACTGACCGGTGACCAGTTCAAGCTGTACGAGCTGATCTGGAAGCGGACCGTCGCCTCCCAGATGAAGGACGCGACCGGCAACAGCGTCACGGTGAAGATCGGTGGCACGGCGGCCGACGGCCGGGACGTCGAGTTCAGCGCGTCCGGCAAGACGATCACCTTCCACGGCTTCCTGAAGGCCTACGTCGAGGGTGCCGACGACCCGAACGCCGAGCTGGACGACCGCGAGCGCCGGCTCCCCCAGGTCTCCGAGGGCGACGCCCTGAGCGCCGAGGAGATCACGGTCGACGGGCACGCCACCAAGCCTCCGGCCCGCTATACCGAGGCCTCCCTGGTCAAGGAGCTGGAAGAGCGCGAGATCGGCCGCCCTTCGACGTACGCGTCGATCATCGGCACGATCCTGGACCGCGGCTACGTGTTCAAGAAGGGCACGGCGCTCGTCCCGTCCTTCCTGTCCTTCGCCGTGGTCAACCTCCTGGAGAAGCACTTCGGGCGGCTCGTCGACTACGACTTCACCGCCAAGATGGAGGACGACCTCGACCGCATCGCCCGCGGCGAGGCGCAGGCCGTGCCGTGGCTGAAGCGGTTCTACTTCGGCGAGGGCACGCACAACGGCGGCGCGGCCGAGGCCGGCAACGGCGACGGTGACCACCTCGGGGGCCTCAAGGAGCTGGTGACCGACCTGGGCGCGATCGACGCCCGCGAGGTGTCGTCGTTCCCCGTGGGCAACGACATCGTGCTGCGGGTCGGCCGCTACGGGCCGTACATCGAGCGCGGCGAGAAGGACACCGAGCAGCACCAGCGCGCCGACATCCCGGACGACCTGGCGCCGGACGAGCTGACCGTCGACCTCGCGGAGGAGCTGCTCGCCAAGCCGAGCGGTGACTACGAGCTGGGCACGGACCCGGCCACCGGCCACACGATCGTCGCCAAGGACGGCCGCTACGGCCCGTACGTGACGGAGATCCTCCCCGAGGGCACCCCGAAGACGGGCAAGAACGCGGTCAAGCCGCGTACGGCGTCCCTGTTCAAGACGATGTCCCTGGACACGGTGACCCTCGACGACGCCCTGAGGCTGATGTCGCTGCCGCGTGTCGTCGGCACCGACGCCGAGGGCCAGGAGATCACCGCGCAGAACGGCCGCTACGGCCCGTACCTGAAGAAGGGCACGGACTCGCGCTCGCTGCAGTCCGAGGAGCAGCTCTTCACGATCACGCTGGAGGAGGCGCTGGCGATCTACGCCCAGCCGAAGCAGCGTGGCCGGGCGGCCGCCAAGCCGCCGCTGAAGGAGCTGGGCACCGACCCGGTCAGCGAGAAGCCGGTCGTCGTCAAGGACGGCCGCTTCGGGCCGTACGTCACCGACGGCGAGACCAACGCGACCCTGCGCTCCGGCGACAGCGTCGAGACGATCACCCCGGAGCGCGGTTTCGAGCTGCTCGCCGAGAAGCGTGCGAAGGGGCCGGCGAAGAAGACCGCGAAGAAGGCGGCCAAGAAGGCTCCGGCGAAGAAGACGACGGCGGCCAAGAAGACAGCGGCGAAGAAGACCACGACCGCGAAGAAGACGACGGCCAAGAAGACCACCACCGCGAAGAAGACGGCCGCCAAGACGGCGACCGCGTCGGAGCCTGCTGAGGACTGAGGCCCGTTCGAAGCCTGTTCGGAGTCCGGACCTTCAAGGTCCGGATCTTCGCCCAGGGTTCGGAAAGCGAACGCCCCGGCAACACTTCGGTGTCGGGGCGTGCGCATGCCAGGCCGGGCATCCCAGGGTGTCGGTGGCTCCCGATAGGCTGAACGCATGACGCGAGCCGAGCATCCAACGGCCTCTCAGCCGGCCCCTGACGACGCCCTCGTCGCGGACTCCCGCGAGCGTGCCGTCCGCGCCCTGCTGCGCCGTCCGCAGTTGAAGCGGTTGTGGAGCGCGCAGCTCGTGGGCGGCGTGGGCGACACCCTCGCCCTTCTCGTGCTGGTCGTCCTCGCCCTCCAAGCGGCCGTCGCCGAAGGTTCGTTCGGGGGCGGCTACCGCGGCGTGGCGTTCGCAGTGGCGACCGTTTTCGGGGTGCGCATCCTGGCGACGCTCCTGTTCGGCGCCGTGCTGCTCGGCCCGCTCACGGCGCTCACCTCCCAGGACGGCCCGCTGGACCGCCGCTGGACCATGGTGGGCGCGGACGGGCTGCGCGCGGCGCTGCTCATCGTCGCGCCGCTGTGGATCGACTGGACGCCCGACGACGCGCTGGCCGTCCTCCTCGTCACGGCATTCGTGACCGGAGTCGCCGAGCGGTTCTGGACGGTGTGCCGCGAGAGCGCGGCCCCCGCGCTGCTGCCGCCCCCGCCGCCGGAAGGCGCGACGGTCCGGCCGCTGCCGGACCACATGGACGCCCTGCGCCGCCTGTCGCTGCGCACCGGCTTCGTCGCGATCCCGCTCGCGGCCGTCGCGCTCGTCGTCGCGTCCCTGTTCAACAACCTGCTGGGCGCCGGCATCGACTGGTTCGGCCAGCACCAGGCGGCCCTCGCCTCCTACGTGGCGGCAGGGCTGTTCGCCGCGTCCCTGTCCGTGCTGACCTTCCTGGAGCTGCCCGCCACGCGCACCCCGCGCGCGCGGTCGCCGCTCGAGGGGCTGCGCCGCCCGAAGACCGGCACCGGCGCCGACAAGGGACGCACCGGCGTGATGCCGCTGCTGGTGCTGGCCTGCGCGGCCGTCGCCGCCGCGGTGTCCGCCGCGGTCGCCGTGGCCGTGCTGCACGCCAAGGACCTGGGCGGCGGCCCGGTGCTGTACGGGCTGTTCGTGGGCGCGCTGACCGGCGGTGTCGTCGTCGGCATCCGTACGGCGCCCTCGCTGCTGCCCGCCCTGTCGCGCCGCCGGCTGCTCGCGCTGGCCATCGCCTTCACGGGTGTCGCGCTGCTGGCCGCCGGGCTGGTCCCGGACGTCACCAGCGTGCTGCTGATCCTCGCTCTGGCCGGCGTCGGCGCGGGCATGGCCGCCAACACCGGGCACACGCTGCTCGACCAGGAGACCGAGGAGTACAGGCGGTCCCGTACGACGGAGCACCTGCACGCTGTCGTCCGGGTCTGCGTCGCCCTCGGCGCGGTGATCGCCCCGGTGGTGGCGGCGGGGATCGGGCCGCACCGGCTGGAGAGCGGCAAGTTCGTCTTCGCGCACGGCGGCGCGGCCTTCACGCTGATGCTGGCCGGCGCCCTGCTGCTGCCGGTGGCCGCGCTGGTGCTGGCCAAGGTCGACGACCGTTCCGGAGTGCCGCTGCGGCAGGACCTGCGCGACGCGCTGCTCCGCGGCGACGACCCCGAGCAGGCGCCCGCGGCCTCCGGTTTCTTCATCGCCCTGGAGGGCGGCGACGGGGCCGGGAAGTCCACGCAGGCCGAGGCGCTCGCCGAGTGGATCCGCGGCAAGGGCCACGAGGTCGTGCTGACCCGCGAGCCGGGAGCGACGCCGGTGGGCAAGCGGCTGCGGTCGATCCTGCTGGACGTGTCGAGCGAGGGGCTGTCGCACCGTGCGGAGGCGCTGTTGTACGCGGCCGACCGGGCCGAGCACATCGACACCGTCGTACGGCCCGCCCTGGAGCGCGGCGCTGTCGTCATCTCCGACCGGTACATCGACTCGTCCGTGGCCTACCAGGGGGCGGGCCGTGACCTGTCGCCGACCGAGATCGCCCGGATCAACCGCTGGGCGACGAACGGACTGGTGCCGCATCTGACCGTCCTGCTGGACGTCGCGCCGGAGACCGCGCGCGAGCGGTTCACCGAGGCGCCGGACCGGCTGGAGTCGGAGCCGGCCGAGTTCCACGCGCGCGTGCGGGCCGGTTTCCTGACCCTGGCCGCGGCCGACGCCGGGCGGTACCTGGTGGTGGACGCCGGCCAGGAGCCCGAGGCCGTCACGACCGTCATCCGGCACCGGCTCGACCAGGTGCTGCCGCTGTCCGAGGCCGAGATCAAGGCCCGGGAGGAGGCGCGGAAGAAGGCCGAGGAGGAGGCCCGCCGGAAGGCCGAGGAAGAGGCCGCCCGCAAGGCGGAGGAGGAGCGCCTGGAGCGTGAGCGGCAGGAGCAGCTCGCCCGCCTGCGTGCCGAGGAGGAGGAGCGCAAGCGGCGCGAGCTGGAAGAGGCGCAGCGGCGCGAGGCCGAACGGCAGGCGGAGGAGGCCCGGCGGCGGGCCGAGGAAGCCCGGAAGAAGGCCGAGGAGGAGCGGGCACGGCTCCTCGCGGAGGAGAAGGCCCGCGCCGAGGAGGAGGCCCGCCGCAAGGCCGAGGAGGAGCGCCGCCGCAAGCAGGCCGAGGAAGAGGCCCGGCTGCGTGCCGAGGCCGAGGCGCTCCGCCTGGAGAAGCAGCGCAAGGCCGAGGAGGCCCTGCTGCGGGCCGAGGAGGCGCGGCGCCTGGCGGAAGCGGCGGCCGCCGCCGCGGAGGCCGGGCCGAAGAGCTCTGCCCCGCGGGGGGCCTCCGGGTCGACGGCCGCTCAGGACGCGGCGACGGTGCCGACGCCCGTGGTGACACCGGGCCGCTCCGCGGACGACACGACCGTGCTGCGCCCGGTGCGGGACGAGGAGCAGGGCCGGGGCCGGACCTCCGAGGCGTCCGACGCGGAGGTGACGGCCGAGCTGCCCAAGCCGCCGGTTCCGCCGGGGGCGGGGGAGGAGACGGAGGTACTGCCGCCGGTTCGCCCCAGCTCCGGCTCGAGCTCCGGGTCCGGATCCGGCGATGAGACCGAGGTGCTGCCCCCGGTGCCCTCCGGGGCGGCCGACGAGACGGCCGTGCTGCCTCCGGTCCGGCCGGCGGACGCGGACGAGACGGCCGTGCTGCCGCCCGTCCGGCCGGGGGACGCCGAGGAGACGGCCGTGCTGCCGCCCGTACGCGGGGACGAACCCGCGGACCGGGTTCCGCCCGGGTACTTCCGGGAGGACGCTCCGGCCGTCCGGCCCGACGGGACCGAGGACCGTACGCGGGAGATGCCCCAGCTCGACGCCGAGGGCCGGCCCCGCCGCCCGCGGTCCGACTGGGCCGAGGAGACGCCGCTGGACGATCTCCCCTCGCTGGCCGACGAGCTGCTCGGACCGCACGAGGACGAGCCGGACGAGGGGCGGGGGCGCCGGGGGAAGGGCGGCCGGGGCCGCTGAGGACTCCGGTGGTCCCCCAGGGGAGCCCGGGCCGAAGCAGGGAGACGGACCCGGGGGGCTTCGGCCGGGCCCGCGGGATCAGGCGGCGGCAGGCGTTGTCAGTGGTCGCCCCCACAATGGATCTCGCAGCGTGGAACGTGACGAAAGGGCGGCGTGACCCATGACCGTGTGGGACGACCTCGTCGGGCAGGAGAGGGTGAGCGAGCAGCTGGACGCCGCCGCCCGGGACGCCGACGCCCTGGTCACCGCGGCCGCGGCCGACGCTCCGCCGCCCGAGACCTCGAAGATGACGCACGCGTGGCTGTTCACGGGCCCGCCCGGGGCCGGGCGGAACCAGGCGGCGCGGGCGTTCGCGGCGGCCCTGCAGTGCGTCAGCCCGGACCGGGCCCTCGGCGGCTCCCCGGGCTGTGGCTTCTGCGACGGATGTCACACGGGCCTGATCGGCACGCACGCAGACGTCACCACCGTCGCCGCGGTCGGCACCCAGATCCTGGCCGACGACATGCGCGACACCGTCCGCAAGTCGTTCACGTCGCCGGCCAACGGCCGCTGGCAGGTCATCCTCGTCGAGGACGCCGAGCGGCTGAACGAGAAGTCGGCCAACGCCGTCCTCAAGGCCGTGGAGGAGCCCGCCCCGCGCACGGTCTGGCTGCTGTGCGCCCCCTCCATCGAGGACGTCCTGCCGACCATCCGCTCCCGCTGCCGCCACCTGAACCTGAGCACGCCGTCGGTGGACGCCGTCGCCGACATGCTCGTACGCCGCGAGGGCATCGAGCCCGGCGTCGCCGCCGCGGCGGCCCGCGCGACCCAGGGCCATGTCGACCGGGCCCGCCGCCTGGCCACCGACCCGGCCGCGCGTGAGCGCCGTGCCGCCGTGCTGAGACTGCCGCTGCGGGTCGAGGACATCGGCGGCGCGCTCAAGGCCGCGCAGGAGCTCGTCGACGCGGCCGCCGAGGACGCCAAACAGCTCGCCGAGGAGACGGACGCCAAGGAGACCGAGGAGCTGAGGGCCGCCCTCGGCGCGGCCCAGGGCGGCCGGATGCCGCGCGGCACGGCGGGCGTGATCAAGGACCTGGAGGACAAGCAGAAGCGCCGCAGAACGCGCACGCAGCGCGACAGCCTCGACCTCGCGCTGACCGACCTCACGGCCTTCTACCGCGACGTCCTCGCCCTCCAGCTCGGCTCCCGCGTGGCCATCGCCAACGCCGACGCCGAGGACGCCCTGGAGCGTCTCGCCCGCGGCAGCTCCCCGGAGTCCACGCTCCGCCGCATCGAGGCGATCGCCGCCTGCCGCGACGCCCTCGACCGCAACGTGGCCCCGCTGCTCGCGGTGGAGGCCATGACGATGGCACTCAGAGCGGGCTGAGGAGAGCCGACCGGGACGACAGGCGAGCGGCCTCACACGAGGGGAAGCGCGGTTGACGCCGTAACTCGTACGAGGCGCGACACGCACGCAGGGCATCCATCCCGTCGCCCAGAGTTACGCTCGCTGGATGCACACAAGGCGCACTCACCGATCCGGCGGCCTCCACCGCAGGGCCCGTAGCGGAGCCAGGACCGCGGCCGGCCTCCTCGCCACCGCCGCGCTGCTCGTCTCCGCGTGCTCCTCCGGGAGCTCGACGACGTCCGCCACGGCTGCGGCGCAGGCGGCGGCACTGGTCGCGCTGCCACGGGCCACCCCCGCGGCGCTCACTCCGTACTACGCCCAGAAGCCGACCTGGCGCGGCTGCGGCGTCTCCGGCTTCGAGTGCGCCACCATCATGGCGCCGCTCGACTACGCCAAGCCCGCAGCCGGGGACATCCGGCTCGCCGTCGCCCGCAAGAAGGCCACGGGCCCGGGCGAGCGGCTGGGCTCGCTGCTGGTGAACCCCGGCGGTCCGGGCGGCTCGGCGATCCGCTACGTCCAGGCGTACGCCGGCATCGGCTACCCGGCCGAGGTCCGTGCCCGCTACGACATGGTGGCGGTCGACCCGCGCGGCGTGGCCCGCAGCGAGCCCATCAAGTGTCTGGACGGGCCGGGGATGGACACGTACACGCAGACCGACACCACGCCCGACGACGCCGACGAGACCGACGGACTGGTCAAGGCGTACCGGACGTTCGCCGAGGGCTGCGGCGCGGACTCGCCCCGGCTGCTGCGCCATGTGTCCACCGTGGAGGCGGCCCGGGACATGGACATCGTGCGGGCGGTGCTCGGCGACGAGAAGCTGAACTACGTCGGCGCCTCCTACGGGACCTTCCTCGGGGCCACGTACGCCGGGCTCTTCCCGGACCGGGCGGGGCGGCTGGTGCTGGACGGCGCGATGGACCCGTCGCTGCCCGCGCGGCGGCTGAACCTCGAACAGACGGCGGGCTTCGAGACGGCGTTCCGGTCGTTCGCGCGGGACTGCGTACGGCACGCGAACTGCCCGCTGGGCGGCGCGGGCACCTCGCCCGAGCGGGTCGGCGAGAACCTCAAGGCGTTCTTCGAGAAGCTGGACGCGCGGCCGGCCGCCACCGGCGCCCCCGACGGCCGCCGCCTCACCGAGTCGCTCGCCACGACGGGCGTGATCGCGGCCATGTACGACGAGGGCGCCTGGCAGCAGCTGCGCGAGGCGCTGACGTCCGCGATGAAGAAGAACGACGGCTCCGGGCTCCTCGTCCTCTCCGACGGCTACTACGAGCGGGACGCCGACGGCGGCTACAGCAACCTGATGTTCGCCAACGCGGCCGTGAACTGCCTCGACCTGCCGCCCGCCTTCGACACCCCCGACGAGGTGCGCAGGGCGCTGCCCACGTTCGAGAAGGCGTCCCCGGTCTTCGGCGAGGGCCTGGCGTGGGCCTCCCTGAACTGCGCCTACTGGCCCGTGCACGCCACGGGCGAGCCGCAGCGCATCGAGGCGAAGGGTGCCGCCCCCATCGTCGTGGTCGGGACCACGCGTGACCCCGCGACCCCGTACCGCTGGGCGCAGGCCCTGGCCGGCCAGCTCTCCTCGGCCCGCCTCCTCACCTACGACGGCGACGGCCACACGGCGTACGGCCGCGGCAGCTCCTGCATCGACCGGACGATCAACGCGTACCTGCTCCGCGGCACCCCTCCCGCGGACGGCAAGCGCTGCTCGTGACCCCTGCGTCCGGCCCCGGAGCCCTGCCTCCGGGGCTGGTACGGAGCACCCTCGGAAACTGTGTAGACTTACCGTCGTTGCTGATCGCACCATAGTGCGGACAGCGCGCCGCCTTAGCTCAGATGGCCAGAGCAACGCACTCGTAATGCGTAGGTCTCGGGTTCGAATCCCGAAGGCGGCTCCACCGGAAGCCCAGCTCAGACAGTGTCTGAGCTGGGCTTTTTCGTTCAGCGGAAGCGGCGACGGCGGCGAGCTCGGGCTGCGTGCCGGTCCACGGTCTCAGTTTCCGTTCAGGATCGTGCCGGCGGTGTGTCGGCTGCCGTCGTACAGGCGCCGGTCGTCGAGCCCGGCTTCCGTCAGCAGCTCCTTGAACGCCTCCAGCTGGTGAAGACCAACCTGTGTTCCTCCCACGCGTCCCCCGCTTCAGCAGGCAGCGGCACAGCGAGCAATCCGAGCCGGCGGAACACCTGTCGACGGAAAGCCCCCATGAGCCCCACCTGAGCGGAAGCGGGTGGATCGCACGAGAGTTCAAGGGCTCGACGGGCGCGTGAAAGCGTCATACTCGTAAGGGAGTTCTGAGCCGACCGTCATGCGGCGGTGGCCATCCGCCGACGGGGGAGGAGACCGGTGCAGGGCGTACTGCTCGCCGAGCGGTTTCGGATCGGTGACCGGCTGGGCGCTGGTGGCATGGGGCAGGTCTGGGCGGCTCAGGACGAGCGGATGAGGCGGGAGGTCGCCGTGAAGGTCGTCCATCCGCAGTACGGCATGGATGAGGCAGAGACGCAGGCCCGTTTCCAGCGCGAGGTGCAACTGGCGGGACGGCTCTCCCACCGGAACATCGTCACTGTGCACGACTGGGGTGAGGTGTCGGTCGACGGGCGTCCCACTCTCTTCCTCGTCATGGAGCTCGTGCACGGAGTGCCCCTCCACCGGCGGCTCAAGGAGTCCACACCATCATGGCCGTTCGCCGCCGGATGGGCCGCGCAGATCGCGGAGGCACTGCACGCCGCGCACTCCCAGAGCATCCTCCATCGGGACATCAAGCCCGCCAACGCGTTGCTGATGCCGGACGGGACGGTGAAGGTTGTCGACTTCGGGGTCGCGAAGTTCATGGGTGACACCCTCGGTGCCCGCGAACTCACCGTCACGGGCGCCCCACTCGGCTCACCGTCGTACATGTCTCCGGAACAGGCCGAGGGCGACCGGGCGATCGACCACCGCAGCGACCTGTACTCACTGGGCTGTCTCCTCTACCACGCGGTGACCGGCCGGCCGCCGTTCACCGGCACCAATCCGTTGGCCGTGCTCCGCAAGCAGATGGAGGCCGTCCCGGAACCACCGGCCGACCACGTCGAAGGCCTTCCCGTCCCGCTCAACGACCTCATCCTGAGCCTCCTCGCCAAGCGCCCGGAGAACCGCCCGGCGGACGCGTCCACCGTTTACGAAACGCTGAGCACACTCCTCGTCGACCATGCCGTCACCGAGCCCGGCGGCAGCATCCTGGAGTTCACGCAACTGGGACACAGTCACTCCGTGTCAGGGCTGATCCTGAAACGGGCCTGGGAGCTCCGGGAGGAGGCCGAGATGATCGTCGCGGAGGCCGAGGAGCGCAAAGCGGAGGCGATCCGCGAGGCCAAGCGCGCGGTCGAGGTGCTCAGGCGTGAGCTGGGGGCCCTCGTCCGGCGCACCGAGGACATGGACACCGAGATCGAGAGGATCACCGTCCGGGCGTCCGCGGAGGAGCTCCGGCTGCGCGAGGAGGACTACTACCGGGCCTTCAGGCAGTCGATCAACGGCAGCTACCCGACCCCCCGAGAGTTCGGCGACAGCGTGGAGGCCATGTACGGCATCTCCCTGCCCGACCTGGAGGCGATGCGCATGGTCAACCGCTTCTCCCACCGCTTCACCGCGGAACTGGAGGAGGACCACATCGCGTAGGCCGACAGAGGGCACTCGTCGTGGAAGCACGCGGGCTGAGCGGCAGCGAGTCGGAGGCCTTTGACGACCCGGCATCGCACTGCGTCAGATCTTGATGATGTGGACGGCGGGACCGCACAGCATGTGGAGGTCCTCGGGATCCGATGTCAGGACGGTCACGGGGGAGGGGGAGGCCAGTGCGGTGGCGGCCACGAGCGCGTCGAGAGCGTATTGGTGGCCGTGTAGGCCGGCTGCCGTGAGCAGCTTGCTCGCGTGGCGGGCGATGGCTTCGGTGGGCGGGACGATGTTGACGCGTGAGACGGCGTAGTCGAAGCGGGCCTGGTTGATCTTGGGGTCGCGGGCTTCGACGAGGGTGACGGAGCTGGTGATGACGCGGACGTCCTCTGCCTCGGCCGCAGCCAGCCACTCGGTGAGCTCGGGTGAGCGGCGTACGAGTTTGGACAGGCCCTCGCAGTCCAGGACGAGGGTGCCGCTCACGCGGCGTCCGCCGAGCCCGTGGTGTCACCACGCAGGACGGCTCGCTTGGCCTCGACCGCTGCCTGGTCGACGGGGCCGTGTTGGGCTTCTGCGTCTTCGATGAGTTCGCGCAGGCGGTCGCGCTCCAGCTGGCGCTGGATGAGGGCTTCGACGTAGGCGGACATGCCGCGCTTACCGGTGCGTGCCTTGAGGGCGGCGATGGTGCCTTCGTGGAGGGAGACGGAGACCGGGCGGACAGGGCCTTCGCCGGGAGCGGGTTCGGGAGTGGTGGCCATGGAGCCAGATTAACAAAACTTTTGTTATTGGGGTCATGTACTCAAGCTGCTCCACATCGCGTGTCCGGCGTGGGCGAGGAGCCTGCGAGCAGATGACGGCCTTCTCGTATGTGCGACCTCGTGCGGGGAGCGCGAGGGGAGCGCGTACGCCTGTGGACGGTGCAACTGCCCCCGTCGCCCGTGCGGATAGCATCGGAGCTCCGCCATGGCTCCCAGCAGAGGCGACGATCATGGATCCGGCCGCAGTGGCTCCCCTCGCAGCGCGTATCCGTCTGCGTCAGTTGCTGATGGCGCTGGGTGACTCGCTGGTGGAGGTGCAGGCTGCTCCCGCCGGGCTGGATGTCGAGATCCGTGAGGTTTCGCTGCTCGATCCCGAGGACCCGCCGACCGCACAGCCGGGCGAGCTGGTTCTCGTGATCGGGGCCCGTGGCCGGGCCGCTCTTCCCGCGCTGCGGGCCGCCGCGCGGGACGGAGCCGCCGCCGTCGTGGTCAAGCTGGACGGGCCCGGTCAGGCCGCGGCGCTGAGCGAGACCGCCGCCGAGGCCGGGGTCGCCCTGCTCTCGCTGCGCAGTGAAGCACGCTGGGAGCAAGTGCACGCGCTGGCCCGGGCCGCCCTGGACGACGCACCGCCGGGGGAGACCGGCATGGGGGCCGAGGAGGGCGACCTGTTCTCGCTCGCCCAGACCACTGCCATCCTCACCAGCGGCATCGTCAGCATCGAGGACGCCGCGAACCGGGTGCTCGCCTACTCCCGCACCACCGACTCCGACGAGGCGGACGACCTGCGTCGGCGCTCCATCCTCGGCTGGCAGGGACCGGAGGGGTATCTGGCGAAGCTGCGCGAGTGGGGTGTGTTCCAGCATCTGCACTCCAGCGACGAGGTGATCGGTATCGACAGCCACCCCGAGCTGGGCATCCGCCGTCGGCTCGCGGTCGCCATCCGGTCCGGGGACCGGCAGCTGGGCACCATCTGGGTGCAGGAGGGCTCGATTCCGCTGTCCGAACGCTCACGCCAGGCACTGCTGGGTGCCGCCCGGGTCGCAGCGCTCCATCTCGTACGCCGTCGCCGGGAGCTCTCGGACGAGGTGACGCTCACCCGGACCCTGCTGGCCGGACTCCTGGACGGGAGCACCGGACCCCAGCCGTTGGCCACTCACCTGGGGTTCGACGCCACCCGCCCGGCCGCCGTGCTGGGGTTCTCGTACGGGACCGCAGAGGCTTACGGGACTTCAGAGGCGGGCGAGACCGCCGAGGGCGTCGCCGTACCGGAGCTGACCCACTCCGAGGTCACCAACCTGGTCTCCGTGCACATCGCGGCCCGGCACCGCAGTGCCCTGGTCACCCAGGTCGACAGCCGTGTCTATGTGCTTCTGCCCCAGTTGCCCCGCGGCATCGACACGGACACGCTGCGCGGCTGGACCCAGGAGATCACCGACGCCGCACTCCGCCACCTGGGCCTGCCGCTGAGCGGCTCGGTCGGTTGCCTGGTGCCGACGCTGGGGGACGTCCCCGAGTCCCGCCGGGAGGCCGACCGCATACTCGACGCCATGGCGAGTGCCGGAGTGACCGTCGCGGTCGCCGCGCTGCCGGACATCCAGGCGGAGGTGCTGGTCAGCGAGATACTGAGGTTGCTCTCCGCCCGCCCCGAGATACGGGATCCCCGACTGACCGCCCTGGTCTCGCACGACAGCCGGCACCAGGGCAGGCTCGCCGAGACCCTCCTGACGTACCTGAACTCCTTCGGTGACATTCGGGCGGCGGCCGCACAGCTCCATGTGCACCCCAACACGCTGCGGTACCGCCTTCGCCGGACCGAGGAGCTGACCGGCCTCGACCTCAGCCGTCCCGACCAGCGTCTGCTGGCCATGCTCCAGCTGCGGCTCCCGCCCAGCGGCTGAACCGGTTCCGCATTGGCCGGTCGTACAGCCATCGAGGGCGAGTTTGTTCAGCCTTCACAAACACTTGGCCCCATGGCCCCCCATACGCTTGCGCAAATCCATTTCCGCAAGTGATGCGGCCCACCTCCCACGAGGAGACGGAGCGAAACGCGGACGTGCGGTGACGACCACATCACCAGCACGGCATCCGGATTCCGCGAACCGCACCGTGAACGCTTCCGGGAATCGTCAGTGCCCCGACCGTCCCTCCTGACGCCACAGCACAGGACAGCACAGCACAGCACGACACGGCACGGCACGGCACTCCCAACGACCCCATGGATGTCGACATGACTACACGTCCCCCTGACTCACTAACCTCTGGCACCGCTCCCCCCACCAGTGGCCGGCCTCCGGAGCAGCAGGCAGGTCTGCAGGCCGGTCTCAAGAACCGCCATCTGTCCATGATCGCCATCGGCGGGGTGATCGGTGCCGGTCTCTTCGTGGGCTCCGCCTCCGGTATCGCCGCCGCCGGGCCCGGCATCCTGGTGTCCTACGCACTGGTCGGCGCCCTGGTCGTCTTCGTGATGCGGATGCTCGGCGAGATGGCCGCGGCCAACCCGACCTCCGGGTCCTTCTCGGCCTACGCGGACCGGGCGCTCGGCCGCTGGGCCGGGTTCTCGATCGGCTGGCTGTACTGGTTCTTCTGGGTCGTCGTGCTCGCCGTGGAGGCGACCGCGGGTGCGGTGATCCTGGAAGGGTGGGTGCCGGCGGTACCGCAGTGGGCCTGGGCCCTGATCGTGATGACGGTCCTCACCGCCACGAACCTGGCCTCGGTCGGCTCCTTCGGCGAGTTCGAGTTCTGGTTCGCCGGCATCAAGGTCGTCGCCATCACGGGTTTCATCGTTCTCGGCGGGCTGGCGATCTTCGGTGTGCTGCCCGGCTCCGACCACGCCGCGACAGGGTTCGGGAACCTCACCGGGCACGGCGGCTTCCTGCCGAACGGGCCGGGCGCGATCCTCACCGGCATCCTGCTGGTCGTCTTCTCCTTCATGGGCAGCGAGATCGTCACCCTCGCCGCCGGTGAGTCCTCGGACGCGCAGCGGGCGGTGGCCAAGGCCACCAGGAGCGTGATCTGGCGGGTCGGCGTCTTCTACGTCGGCTCGATCCTCGTCGTGGTCGCCCTGCTGCCGTGGAACGACCCCGCGATCGTGAAGAAGGGCTCGTACGTCGCGGCCCTCGACTCGATCGGCATCCCGCACGCCGGCGAGATCATGAACTTCATCGTGCTGACCTCGTGCTGTCCTGTCTCAACTCCGGCCTGTACACCGCCTCCCGGATGGCCTTCTCCCTCGGGCAGCGCGGCGACGCCCCGCGGTCCTTCGTACGGACGAACACCCGGGGTGTCCCGCAGGCCGCGATCCTGGCCTCCGTCGTCTTCGGCTTCGTGGCGGTCGCCTTCAACTACCTGTGGCCCGACACGGTCTTCCAGTTCCTGCTGAACTCCTCGGGCGCCGTCGCGCTCTTCGTGTGGCTGGTCATCTGCTTCTCGCAGCTGCGGATGCGGGGGATCATCCTGCGCGAGAACCCGGAGAAGCTCATCGTGCGGATGTGGTTGTTCCCCTATCTGACGTGGGCGACGATCGCGATGATCGCGTTCGTGCTCCTCTACATGCTCACCGACGAGAAGGAGGGCGGCGGCCGCAGCCAGGTGCTGCTCTCGGTGCTCGTCGCAGCGGTGGTGATCGTGATCTCGTTGGTCCGGGAACGGTCCCGCCGGAAGGACACCGCGGAGGCGGTCGCGCCGCGGTAGCCGCCGCGGACTGCCGTGAGGGGCTCACCAGGTGATCACCGGAACCCCGGGCCGGATCGACTCCGACCCGGGGTTCTCGGTGCTCAGCGGGTGGACTCCCGTTCCACCGGCAGCCACAGCTCGGCGTCCGCCCTCGTCCCCTCCGAGGAGAGGTCGGTCCGCAGGATCTCGGGGCCGGGGCGGCTGCGGTACGGGTTGGACGGGAACCACTCGGTGAACACGTCCCGCCACAGTTCCTGGATGGCCCGCGGTGCCGGGCCGGAGGTGGTGAAGACCGCCCACGTGCCGGCCTGGACGGGCAGGGTGGTGATGCCCGCGGGGGCGTCGGCCGGGGCCGGCGCCGTGCTGATCACCGCCTGGTAGTAGTCGAGCTCGGTGCCCTCGGCGCGGCTCGGGTCCAGGTCGTCGCAGACCGCGACGATGCCGCGCGGCTCCTGGTCGGAGAGCTTTCCGAGCTGCTCCCGGGCCTGCTTGTCGAGCCCCCGGACGAAGTCGATGATCGCCTGGTTCGGGCCCGAGTGCACGAGCGGCACCCGGGTCTTGAAGCCGGCGACGGTGAAGGCCGGGCGGTCCACGACTCGGTAGTGCATGCTGCTGCTCCCTTCGATGGTGAGGCGGAAGGTCAGCCGGGGCTGGGAGACGAGCGCGGCGCCGGTGCGCCGGGCCTCGCCCGGGCCCACGCCGTGCATCGCGCGGAACGCCCGTGCGAACGCCTCGCCCGAGCCGTAGCCGTAGCGCACCGCGATCTCCAGCAGCGTCTCGCCGCCCGCGAGCACCTCCGCGCCCGCGATCGTCAGCCGCCGGCGGCGGATGTACTCCGACAGGGGCATGCCTGCCAGCGCGGAGAACATCCGACGCAGGTGGTACTCCGACGTGGTCGCGATCCGCGCCAGTTCGGCGCCGTCCACAGACCCGTCGAGGTGGCGTTCGATGTGCTCCATCGCCTGGTTGAGCCGGTCCAGCACGCCCGGTTCCTTCCTCTTCGGTGATCACCACGCTAGGCAGCGCGCACCCTGCCGCACCCGACATCCTGTGCCCGATCGGGTCGGGTGCGGCCTCCGCCGAACGGCGTAGGCGCATCGCCGTCCGGCAGGCGTACTTAAAGGGTCTTTACCGTGAACGGCTAGCATCGCCCGGCAACCCGCCAGTTGCCGACCGGGACGAGGTGAGGACATGGGGGCGCCCAGGATCGCCGTCGCCGTGGTGACGATGGGCAATCGGCCCGAGGAGGTCGACGCGCTGCTGCGGTCCGTGGCCAAGCAGGACGTGCCGCCCGAGCGGATCGTGATCGTCGGCAACGGCTGCCCGCTGCCCGAGTTCGCCCGGCGGTTGTCGCTGCCCGGCGAGGTCACCCCGATCGAGCTCGACGAGAACCTCGGCTGCCCCGGCGGGCGGAACGCGGCCCTCGCGCGGCTGCGGGAGTTCGGCGACATCGACGTCGTCGTGGATCTGGACGACGACGGGCTGCTCGTCGACGCCGATGTGCTGCGCCGCGTGCGGGAGTTGTACGCCGCCGACGAACGGCTCGGCATCGTCGGTTTCCGTATCGCCGACGAGCTGGGCGAGACGCAGCAGCGGCACGTGCCCCGGATCGGCAACGCGGACCCCATGCGGGGCGGGTACGTCACCGGGTTCCTCGGCGGCGGACACGCGCTGCGGATGGCCATGCTCGACGAAGTCGGCGACTGGCCCGCCGAGTTCTTCTTCGCGCACGAGGAGACCGACCTGGCCTGGCGTGCGGCCGATGCGGGCTGGCGCATCCTGTACGCGCCCGAACTGCTGCTCCAGCACCCGAAGACCTCGCCCGCCCGGCACGCCATCTACTTCCGCGTCAACGCCCGCAACCGGGTCTGGCTGGCCCGCCGCCGGCTGCCGTTCGCGCTCGTCCCCGTCCACTTGGGCGTCTGGGTGCTGCTCACCCTCGTACGGAACCGTTCGGGTGCGGGGCTGCGGGCATGGTTCGGCGGGTTCGTGGAAGGCGTACGGGAGTCGGCGGGTGAGCGGCGGCCCATGCGCTGGCGGACGGTGTGGCGGCTCACGCGGCTGGGGCGGCCGCCGGTCATCTGACGCCGAGGACTCCACCAGCGCCGGAAGATGGGTGGGGCCCCGGCCGTTCACCTCCGCCGACCGGGACCCGGACCCGGCCGCGGCGGCGACACTCCCCCGAGTTGCGCGTCCAGACGCGCGCGCCGCCGGGCCAGATCCGACGTAGTGATCACATCAGGGTTTGCCAACGGATCGCTAACATGTGGCCAACGGTTCTCCGTTGCGTCGTCTGCCGATTGGCGTGAAGTCGCCGAACCATGACGGACGACGGCCTGCGCGGGCCGTTCCGGCGGAGAACGTGAGGACGAAGCTGGCGGAAAACCGCTGCACCGGGGGCGGAAACCCGTCAAGGGTGGAATCTCGTCAAGGGCAAGGCGGTGGCGCGGGGAGACAGGGGCGCGATGGGGGCATCTGCCTGTTCGGGCAGCGAGCACGGTTCCGATGAGTGGTGCGGGCTGAGGTTCGGGCTGCTCGGGCCACCGGTGCTGTACTACGACGTCAGCGGGCGCGGCCGGAGCGAGGCCCGGGATGTCGCCGGCCCCAAGTCCCGTGTGCTGCTGGCCGCGTTGCTGCTCGACGCCGGGCGGGTCGTCTCCGTCGAGTCGCTCAAGGACGCGCTGTGGGGCGGGGCGCCGCCCGTTTCCGCCCAGGCCTCGCTGCACAACCACGTAGCGCGGTTGCGGCGGTTGCTCGACGATCCCGAGCGGCTGCGGACCGTGCCGTCCGGGTATGTGCTGCGGGTCGACGAGGGTGAGCTGGACGTCCATGTGTTCGAGACCCATGTCGCCGCGGCGCGGGCCGCGCACGCCGGGCAGGACTGGGAGCGCGTCGTGCGTGAGTGCACCGCCGCGCTCGCACTGTGGCGGGGCGCACCGCTCGCCGGGCTGCCGTCCGAGGTGGGCGGGTACGCCTTCGCACGGCGGTTGCGCGAGGCGCGGCTGCTGCTTCTGGAGTGGCGATACGACGCCGAGTTGGCGCTGGGCGGCCCGCGTCTCGACGGGCTCGTGCCGGAGCTGGCGGCGTTGACCGCCGAGTATCCGCTGCGGGAGGTGTACCACCGCCAGCTCATGCTCGCCCTGCACCGGACCGGCCGCCGGGCCGAGGCCCTGGCCGTCCACCGGGATCTGCGCACCCGGCTGGTCGACCAGCTCGGCGTCGAGCCGGGGCCGGGAGTGCGGGAGGCGCATGTGGAGGTGTTGCGGGGAGCCGTGGGGAGCGGTGGTTCGGGAGACGGCTTCGGTGAGGGGAGCGCCCCTCCTACCCCTCCTACCTCTCCTGCGTCTTCTGCCTCGTCTGCCGCTCCTTCCGTGGACGCCGCTACGCCTTCCGTCGCCGCGTCGCCCTCGTCCGCTCAACCGCCGCCTGCTCAACTTCCCGCGCCGCCGGCGCATTTCACGGGGCGTGCCGCCGTACGCGCCTCCCTGCGCCGCGCCCTCACGACACCGGGAGCACCACCCCCGACCGGCCCGACCGCCCCAGCCGCTCCCGCCGTCCCCGCCGCCGCCGTCATCAGCGGCATGCCCGGCGTCGGCAAGAGCGCACTCGCGCTGCACGTCGCGCACGAGTTGGCGGAACGTTTCCCCGATGGGCAGCTCTACCTCGACCTGCAGGGTGCGACCCCGGGCATGACCCCTCTCACGCCTGGTCAGGCGCTCACCACCCTGCTGCGTGACCTCGGGGCCGAGCCCTGCCGTATCCCCGAACGCCCCGACGCGGCATCCGCTCTGCTGCGCTCGCTGCTCGCGCCGACCCGCACGCTCCTGGTGCTGGACGATGCCGCGAGCGCCGCGCAGGTACGGCCGCTGCTGCCGGGAGGTGCCGGGTGCGCGGTGATCGTCACCAGCCGTTCGCCGCTCACCGCCCTCGACGGCGTCGCCCGCTTTCCGCTCGGCCCGCTGTCGGACGAGGAGAGCGCGGCGCTTCTGGTCGCGGCCTCGGGCCGTGCCGGACTGGACGGTTCGGACGCCGCCCGCCGCCTCGTCGAGCTCACCGGCCGCCTGCCCCTGGCCCTGCGCGTCGTCGCCGCGCGGCTCGCCGCCCGGCAGGCCCTCACGCCGGAGGTCCTCGCCGGGCAACTGGCCGGTACGGAAGGGCGGTTACAGCACCTTGAGTACGACGACCTGAGCGTGCGCCGCTCCCTGGCCGTCGCGCACGACGCGCTCGCCGGCTCCGAGCGCGAGGCCGACCGGGACGCGGCCCTCACTCTCCGCCGTATCGGCGCGCTCGATCTGCCCACGTACGGCGCACCCCTGCTCGCCCGCCTCACGGGCACGGGTGAACGCCGCACCGAGGCCGCCCTGGACCGTCTCGTCGACGTGGCCCTGCTCCAGGAGCCGGCATACGGCCGCTACGCACCACACGACCTCGTGCGCGACTTCGCCCGTGAGCTGGTGGGGGAGCGGGGCGTGGAGGGCATCGGCGGCTCCGGCACCGCCCGTGCAGGGGGGAGCGTACGGAACGCGAACAACGGCGGCGTACGGAACGCGACCCCCACCGACACCGAGACCACCCGCGCCTCCGAAACCGCCCTCCGCTGGTACGCCGCCGTAGCCGAGCGGGTGCTCGTCGCGATCGTCGAGCCCGGCCCCGACCAGGACGACCGTCGTCGCCCCACCGCGGCCCAGCCACCCGGGCATGCGGCGCACGTCGACACCGTCGCCCCCTTCGGCGGCCCCGAGGAGGCCTTCGCCTGGGGCGACGGGGAGCTGGCGAACGTCGTCACGCTGGTCGAGCGGTACGCGGACGACCCGTGCCGGCGGCGCGCGGGCCTCGTCTCCACCCTCGTGCGGCTAATCCTCCCGTACGCGCACCGCAGGGGACGCGTCGCCGAGATGGAGGTGCTCGGCCGGGCCGGCCTCGGCGTGGCGCGGCGGCTCGGGGACGAGGCAGCTCAGGCGTACGCGCTGGTCGACCTCGCCGGGCTGCACTTCCTGACCGGCCGCCAGGGCGAGGCCCTCGACCTCAACGACCGCGCGCTGGCCATCTGGCGACGGCTCGACGAACCGTCCTGGATCCGCCGCTGCCTCAACAACCGCGGCCTGCTGCTCGACGGGCTCGGCCGGCCCGCCGAGGCGAGCGAGGCGCTGACCCGGAGCCTGGAGTACGCACGGCAGCTGAACGACCCCTACGGCGAGGCCGTGACCCACAGCCACCTGGGCAATCTCTACGAGCACACCGACCCGCGGGCCGCCATCGAGCAGCACCGGCGTTCGCTCGCCATCGGGGACGGGATCGGCGCCGTGATCGTGCGGCACTCCGCGCACTGCAACATCGGGTACGCCCATCTGCGGCTCGGCGAACCGGCCGCCGCCCTCCCGCACTTCGAGGAGAGCCTGCGCATCCTGGGCGGTCACGGCGACTGGCACGGCGAGTCCCAGACCCGGCTCGGCCTGGTCCGCGCGCTGCGGCTGCTGGGCCGCACCGGGCGGGCCGCCCGGGAGTGCGCCGAGCTGCTGGACCGGGCCGACGCCCGCGCCGACCGCTACACCGGCGGTCTCGCCCGCCACCAGCAGGGGCTGCTGCTGCGGGAACGCGGGCATGCCGGAGCGGCACGCGAGGAGTGGCGCTCGGCTCTCGCGGCACTGGAGGGGACCGACGCGCACGCGGTGGTCACCGAACTCCGCGAGCTGCTCGCCCCCACCGGCTGACCGTGACACCGGCTACTTGGCGTCCGCATAACACTCCACCACCGCCGTCGTGAACGGGAACCGCACCGGCGTCTCCCCGAAGGTCAGCCGTCCGGCCAGGGCCGCCGCCTCCCGGATCGCCGCGACGACCGCCTCCGTCTCCTCCTCGGGGCAGTGCACGATCACCTCGTCGTGCTGGAAGAAGACCAGCTCGGCCGCCAGGTCCGCGCAGGATCTGCGCAGCGCGGCGAGCAGCAGCAGGGCCCAGTCGGCGGCACTGCCCTGGACGACGAAGTTACGGGCGAAGCGGCCACGGGCGCGGGCGTTGGTGGAGGCGTACCCGGGCACCCACTGTCCGCTGTCGGGCTGCTCCTCGTCGGTGGCGGGGATGCCGGCCTCCTCCGTCGCGTCGTCCGTCCCCCGGGCCGCCGGCGGGCAGGTCCGGCCGAGCCAGGTCCGCACGAGCCGGCCCTCCTCGCCGGCCCGGGCCGCCTCGTCGACGTACGCCACGGCCCGGGGGAAGCGGCGTCTGAGCGCGGCGAGGTTCTTCAGGCCGTCGCCGGAGGTCTGGCCGTAGACGGCGCCGAGCACGGCGAGTTTGGCCTGGGCGCGGTCGCCGGAGAAGGCGCGGTCGGAGACGGACTGGTACAGGTCGCTCTCCCGGCCGGCCACCTCCATCAGGCCGGGGTCGCGGGAGATCGCGGCGAGGACGCGCGGCTCCATCTGGTCGGCGTCGGCGACGACGAGCCGCCAGCCGGGGTCGGCGACCACGGCCCGCCGGATCACCTTGGGGATCTGGAGCCCGCCCCCGCCGTTGGTCACCCAGCGCCCGGTGACCGTCCCGCCCGCGAGGAACTCGGGCCGGAAGCGCCCGTCGCGCACCCAGTCCTGGAGCCAGGACCAACCGTGGGCGACCCAGATGCGGTACAGCTTCTTGTACTCGATCAGGGGCTTCACGGCCGGGTGGTCGACGGACTCGATCTCCCAGCGGCGGGTCGAGGCGACCTTGATGCCGGCCTGGGCGAAGGCCTTGACCACGTCGGCGGGCAGGTCGGGGCGGACCCGTCTGCCGAACGCGGCGGACACCTCGTCCGCCAGCTCGGCCAGGCGGCGCGGTTCGCCGCCGCCCGCGTACCGCTCGCCCAGCAGGTCGTGCAGCACCGCGCGGTGCACGTCGGCGCTCCAGGGCAGCCCGGCGCGGTTCATCTCGGCGGCCACCAGCATGCCCGCGGACTCGGCGGCCGTCAGCAGCCGCATGCGATCGGGGTGCTCGGCCCGCTCGTGCCGCCGCTGCTGCTCGCCGTAGACGGCGAGGAGGTCGGGCAGCGGGAGGCGGACGCCCTGCGGTTCGAACAGGGAGGACTGGGAGCCGGGTTCGGCGGAACGCTGCGGCGGATCGGGCGGTACGGGGCCGCCGCGCAGCCGGGCCAGGGCGGCCGCGGCCGAGCGTGGTTCCCCGTACCGCCCCTCGTGGCCGAGGAGGAGCGTCTCGGCGGCCTCGATGTCGTAGCACCGCTCGACTCGCACCCCCGTGGCGAGCAGACGCGGGTAGACCTCGGCGGTGGACCGCCACACCCACCGCGTGACGCCGGGACGGCTCCGCACGGCCTCGGCGGGATCCGCCTCCCGCCGCACCGGCCCGGCGGGCAGCCCGTCCGGGCCGAGGGGGGCGACGTCCACGCCACCGTCCTCGGCCGGAGCGAGCGCCCACCGGTCGGCCATGCTGTGAGTGTGACAGGGGGGTCTGACAACGCGTCCCTGCTGCGCGGGCTCGTGCGACAGGGGAGTCCGCCGACGCGTCCCCGTTGCACAGGCTGCTGTCAGGATTCGTCCAGCACCTCCTTCTGCGCCTGCGTGATCTTCTCCAGCGCCTCGGCCACGTACCGCTCGGTCCGCTCCTTGCCGATGCCGAGGCCACTGAGGACGCCCTCGCCGTTCTCGTGCTCCAGCAGGGCGAGCAGGATGTGCTCGGTGCCGATGTAGTTGTGGCCGAGGCGCAGGGCCTCGCGGAAGGTGAGTTCCAGGACCTTCTTGGCGGCCTGGCCGTACGGCACGAGCTCCGGGGCCTCCTCGACGGCGGGCGGCAGTGCGGCGGTCGCCGCCGCGCGGACCGTGTCGAGGGAGACGCCCTGTTCGACGAGGGCCTTCGCGGCGAGACCGTCGGGCTCGGCCAGCAGACCGAGGACGAGATGCTCGGGCGTCCCCTCGGCGTTGCGCGCGGACTTGGCGGCGTTGTGCGCTGCCATCACCGTGTTGCGGGCGCGGGGCGTGTAGCGGTTGAAGCCCTGGCTCGGGTCGAGGTCGGCCGACTCCTTCGGCACGAACCGCTTCTGCGCGGCCTGCCGGGTGACCCCCATGCTCTTGCCGATGTCCGTCCAGGAGGCGCCCGAACGCCGGGCCTGGTCCACGAAGTGGCCGATCAGGTGGTCGGCCACCTCGCCGAGGTGGTCGGCGGCGAGCACCGCGTCCTGGAGCTGTTCGAGGGGTTCCTGGTGAACCTTCTTGATCGCCGCGATGAGGTCGTCGAGGCGCACGGATGACGTGATGTTGGGGTTCGTCGTCATGGTGTCAACCGTAGGTTGCACCCCGAGAGGTGTCAACCGCGAGTTGACACCACCCTCTACTTCGGAGAGGTCGCCACCAGCCGCACCGCCAGCCCCGTGAACACCGTCCCGGAGACGATGTTCAGCCAACGGTTCACCCGCGCACTGCGCCTGAGGAGAGACGCCAGCCGCCCCGCGAGCAGGCCGACGCTGCCGTCCCACAGGAAGCCCATCACCACGAGCGTGACGCCGAGCAGCAGCAACTGGCCCTGGACGTGGCCCAGCGACGGGTCCACGAACTGCGGCAGGAACGCCACGTTGAAGAGGATCACCTTGGGGTTGAGCAGGTTGGTGATCGCGCCCTGCCAGAACGCCCGCCGCATCCCCGGACCCACGGCGCCGGTCCCCTCCTCGCCCGGCACCGAACGGTCGCGGAACGCCTTCACCGCCAGGTAGAGCAGATAGGCCGCGCCCGCCCAGCGCAGCACGTGGTACAGCGTCGGCAGCGCCGTGAACAGGGCCGACAGGCCGAGCGCCGCCGCGACCGCGTGCACGAGCATCGCGCACGCCACCCCGAACGCCGCCATCACCCCGGCGGTGGGGCCGCCCCGTCCGCCCATCGCCACGATGAACATCATGTCCGGGCCGGGGGTGATGCAGAGCGCGAAGGCGGCGACGAGGAACGCAGCGTAGAGAGACATGTCCACCATGCGCCCCATGCTCGAAGCCCTGCCGCGCGCGGACGACCCAATTCCGGGGAGTGAGACGTCCGAGGTCGCGCATGCCGGGTCATCCGTGCCGGCGTGGCACCATCGGCCCCGTGAGTACGCCCACCACCGTCGACCGCGCGTTCGAGGCCGCCCTGTACGACACCGGCGAGACGGCCCTCGACACCGGCGCGTCGCTGCTCGCGTCCGACCCGGCGGCGGACGACGAACTCGCCCGGCGCGGCACGGAGTTCGTGGCGGCGGCCTGGCGGCGCGGCTGGCAGCCGGCCGACGTCGTGCGGACCGTCCGGCGCGAACTGGACGACGTACACGTACGGCTGGTGGCGGCACTGATCCGCGCGCAGGCGCCGCACGACCGTCCGCGCGGGCGACGCTGGAGCGCGCAGCTCGCGGAGCTCCCCGACGACGCCCCGCCCCGCACCGACCGCTTCTCGTACGCCACCGCCGTGCTGGAGCTGTACCGCCTGCTGCTGCGCCTGCCCGCGCTCGAGTCCCTCGACGAGTCGCCCGGGGAGCCGAGGACCGAGTCCCGGATGCTGGGCCGGATCCGCGCCCTGCTCGCCAAGGCGGAGGCCACCGGGTTCCCTGAGGAGGCGGAGGCGCTCAGCGCGAAGGCGCAGGAGCTGATGGCCCGCCACAGCGTCGACGAGGCGCTGCTCGCGGCCCGGGCACCCTCGCCCGAGACACCCGGGGCCTGCCGGATCGGTGTCGAACCGCCGCACGAGCAGGCCAAGGCGGTGCTGCTGGACGCCGTCGCCGCCGCCAACCACTGCCGGGCGGTGTGGAACGAGCCCCTCGGTTTCTCCACCGTCGTCGGCTTCGAAACGGACCTGGAAGCGGTCGAACTCCTCTACACCTCACTCCTCGTACAGGCCACGACCGCGATGACGAAGGCGGAGGCCGTCCAGCGGGCGGGTGGCCGCAAGCGCACCAAGGCGTTCCGGCAGGCCTTCCTCGCGGCCTACGCCCACCGCATCGGCACCCGCCTGTCGGCCGCCGCCGAGACCCAGGTGACGGAGGATCTGCTCCCGGTCCTCGCCTCCCGCGACGTCGCGGTCACCGGCCGGCTGGACCGGATGTTCCCGGAGACGACCACGACCCGCCTGCGCGGCGTCCGCGACGCGGCGGGCTGGACGGAGGGCGCACAGGCGGCGGACCGGGCCCAGGTCGAGCACCGGCCGCCGTTGCGCTGACCTGCCGTCAGTCGCCCGAGGACTCGAAACCGCTCACCGAGGCCTCCGCCGCGCCGCTCCCGTCCTTCCGGGCGACCTCGCCGTAGGACCAGGTCAGGTCGCGTGCGGACGCGGTGGCGCCGGGCAGGGTGAAGGACGCCTTCCGCACCTGAAGGCTCTTCGGGGAGCCGGCCTCGCCCCGGACGTAGGTGATCGTGAAGGACGTGGTGCCGCCCTTCCCGAGGGTGAGCGGCTGGGCCTTCCCGGTCTGCTCCGGGGACACGGACGTCGTGCCGTCCTCCGCCACGAGGTCGACGGCGGGGAAGCCCTTCAGGGTGCACGCGCCGCCCTGGTTGGTGAGGGTGACGGTGACAGTGCCGGTGTCCCCGGCCGCCGGGGCCGCACCGGCCCCGACCTCCACGCCCATGTGCCCGATCGCACAGGCCGAACCGCCCGGCCCGTCCGCGTTCTTGACGTCGTCGCCACCGGTCTTGCCGTCGTCGCAGGCGGTCAGCAGGACCGTCGCGGCGAGGGCGGCGGCCAGGGCGAGGGGAGGAAAGGTGCGCATGAGGTCCTCTGGTGCGTGATGGCGATGAGCGGTTCCGACGCAGGGATCATCTCGGACGCGGGGACCGTCACGCACCCGGGCAGGCCGCCGGCCGGGGCGCCCTCCCGAAAACCCCGCCCGGAAAGCCCCTTGCCGGACCCCCGCGCTACCCGAGGCCCCCCGTCGGCAGCCCGGTCGGCAGCTTCCCGCCCTCCGCCTTCTGGTACGTCTCGGCGCCGAGGCCGCCCTCCCAGGTGACCTTCAGGCGGCTCCCGTTCACGGAGTCGACCATGCCGGTCGCCCGGTCCTTGGAGCCGTCCGTGCACTTCAGGCGGATCATCCGCATCCCCGACTCCTCGCCCGCGGTGCCGGTGCACACGCTGCCGCCGGTGGCGAAGAGCGCGGCCTGCTTCCCGGTGATCACCAGCGCCACGGCCTTGCCGTCGGTCGTGGCGAGCCAGCTGCCCGCCAGCGCGCCGCCGGCCGACCCGCCGGAGCCGGAGCCGGAGTCCTGGCCCGTGGCGGCGGGCGCCGAGGCCGACGGGGACGGGCTGGACGCCGAGTCGTCCCCGGAGCCGCTGTCGCTGCTGCACGCGGTCAGCGCGAGCGCGCCGGCCAGCCCCGCGGCGGCCGCCGCGACGCGTACGGCGCCGGTGCGGCGCGAGAAGATCACCGAAGTCACTGCAAGCTCCCAAGCTGTAGCCGGTCGGCCGGCCGGTCCGGGCGAACCGGCCGGCCCCGTGGCCGGAACGACCGCAGCAAGCTACCAGGGCTCGTCAAGGGCCTCCGGGACGGCCTCTTACCAGGACGACTTGCGCACCCCCGGCAGATACCCCGCGTGCGCCTGGCCCCGCAGACTCACCCGGGACAGCCCGAACGCCCGGAAGTAGCCGCGCGGCCGGCCGTCCACCGAGTCCCGGTTGCGCACCCGCGTGGCGCTGGCGTCGCGCGGCTGCCTGCGCAGTTCCGCCTGCGCGGCGAGCCGTTCGGCGTCCGTGGAGGACGGCCGCCGGATGATCTCCTTCAGTTCGGCCCGCCGGGCGGCGTACCGCGCGACGATCTCCTGCCTCTTGTCGTTCTTCGCGATCTTGCTCTTCTTCGCCATCAGACCCTCACTCCCCGGGCGCGGATCCGGGCGACGGCCGCCTCGACCCCGATCGTGTCGACGGTCTTGATCGCCCTGGCGCTCAGCCGCAGGCGTACGTACCGGGCCTCGCTCGGCAGCCAGTAGCGCTTGGACTGGATGTTGGGGTCGAACCGGCGGGACGTGCGCCGGTGGGAGTGCGAGATGCGGTTGCCGAAGCCGGGCTGGGTGCCGGTCAGCATGCAGTGCGCGGACATGGTGGTGATGTACCTCTCTGGCTCAGGTGATGTAAATGGAATTCATTTTCAGTAGCATAGCGGCATGGCACGCAATGAACTCCGGCCGGTCATCAAACTCCGGTCCACGGCCGGGACCGGCTACACCTACGTGACCCGCAAGAACCGTCGCAACGACCCGGACCGACTGACCCTGCGCAAGTTCGATCCGGTCGTCGGCCGCCACGTCGACTTCCGAGAGGAGCGCTGACCATGCGCGAGGGAATCCACCCGGACTACGGTCCCGTCGTCTTCCGCGACCGTGCCGCGAACTACGCCTTCCTCACCCGCTCGACCATGACGAGCGAGAAGACGATCGAGTGGGAGGACGGCAACACCTACCCGGTCGTGGACGTCGAGATCTCCGACGTCAGCCACCCCTTCTACACCGGCACCGCCCGCGTCCTGGACACCGCGGGACGCGTCGAGCGCTTCGAGCGCCGGTACGGAAAGAAGGGCTGACCCCGTGGCTGCCCCTCCTGGGCTCTCCGTCGTGATCGTCGGCGGGCTGCACGCCGACGCCCGCAAGGCGGCCGTGGCCCGGCTGCTCGCCGACGTGCCCGGCAGCGTCGCACTCCACCACGACCTGGCGACGGCCGCGGCCGGCACGGTCGTACGGACCGTCCGGGACGCCACCGGCGTCCTGGACGCGGGGGAGGCGCCGCTCGTCAACGACTGTGCCTGCTGCGCCCTGCGGGAGGACCTGGTCCCCGAGCTGGAGCGGCTCGCGGACGCCGGGCGGACGCCCCTGGCCGTCGTCGAGCTGTGGGACTCCGTCGAGCCCAAGGCCATGGCCGAGGTCGTCACCGCCGGCGGGCTCACCGTCACCGGCGTGATCACCGCCGTCGACCCGGCCCTGGTCCTGCCGTACCTCGGCAACGGCGACGACCTGGCCGACGGCGGTCTCGCCGCCGCCGCCACCGACCAGCGGACGGTCGCCGACACCTTCGCCCGCCAGCTGGAGTACGCCCCCGTCCTCGCGATCGCCGAGTCCCCCGAGGCCGACGACGAGGACCGCGAGCTGCTCGCGCAACTGCACCCGACGGCCCGCCAGGTCCCGATCGGCCACGGTGACCTGGCGGGCGCACCCGCGCCCGGCGCCTTCGCGCGGGACACGGCCGACGGTCTGACCGTGCCGCCCCCGCGGCGGCGCCCGCTCCCGCCGCTGGCCGAGGCCGCCCTGGCCGGCTTCGACGTGGAGTCGGCGGCGGCCGCCCAGCACCCGGCCTGCGCCCTGCTTCCGGCCGAGGCCGACGCGCACGGCGTCTCCACCCTGGTCTGGCAGCAGCGCCGCCCCTTCCACCCGGAGCGGCTCTACGCCGCCCTGGAGGACCTGACCTGCGCGGCAGCCCGCAGCCGGGGCCGGTTCTGGCTCGCCGACAAGCCCGACACGCTGTTCCACTGGGACGCGGCGGGCGGGGCCCTGTGCGTGGAGAGCGCGGGTCCGTGGCTCGCCTCCCTGCCGGACGCGGCCTGGGAGATGGTCCCGCCGGTGCGTCGCGCCGCCGCCGCGCTGGACTGGCACCCCGAGCACGGCGACCGCGGCCAGCACCTGGTCTTCACCTCGCCCGGCCTCGACCGGGACGGCCTGGAGCGGCTGCTGGAGTCCTGCCTGCTGACCGACGCCGAGTACGCGGCCGGGCGCGACGCCTGGCAGCGGCTGCCGCACGCCTTCGACACCCTCCTGGAGGTCTGACCCGATGCCCCGCAAGATCGACCGCAAGCCCGTCAAGAACCGCCCCAACCCGCTGGACCAGGCCGGCATCACCTACATCGACTACAAGGACACCGACCTGCTGCGGAAGTTCATCTCCGACCGCGGCAAGATCCGCAGCCGCCGGGTCACCCGCGTGTCGGCCCAGCAGCAGCGGCAGCTGGCCCGGGCGATCAAGAACGCGCGCGAGATGGCGCTGCTGCCCTACGCCAGTCGCTGAGGCGCCGTTCCCCGGCTGCGCAGCCGCTGAGCGCATCCGGCCCGGGTGAGGTTCCCCACGCTTGACGGGTGGGGAACCTCATGCATCTGTCGCGAGGCCGCACGGGGCGCACGCCGGGCGGTCCGTCCGGGCCGGGCGGCCGACCGCCCGTCCGGCGATGGTCCGACCCCGGCACCGGCCCCGAGGACGACGACTCGGTCATCCGCACGGCCCATTTCTCCCCGCCCCCGCATGCCGCGGCCGTCTTCCGTATGGAGGCCGGACGGTCCTGCCCGAGGCCCCGGACCCCACGCCCCAGCTCCTGCTTCTCCGGCCTCGCCACCCCCTCGGTGCCCGTCCCCGCCGCCGAGTGGATGCTCCGCCTCCACGACACCTCCGCCGGACCCGCCTACTTCGGCGCACGCAGCCGGGAACGCGCGGCGGCGGAGGGCCGTCAAACAGGCAAGAGCTTTCGGTAAAGCGGTCGTCAAAGCTGTAACCGGAGGACCACCCCGCGTGCACGTGCATCTGCCCATGCATCTGCACATGAACACAGCTATGATCCGGGTCAGTTGACCACTGCATCAATGGCCACACCAGCCAGTGCACCACCGGGGAGCGACCTGTGGACCACGACGTGTACAACGGTATGGCGGCCGCCGGGCTGCGTGGTGTGGCCTGGCAGAAGAGCCGGCACAGCAACTCGCAGGGCTCGTGCGTGGAGTTCGCCCGGCTGCCGGGCGGTGACGTGGCCGTCCGCAACTCGCGCTTCCCCGACGGCCCCGCACTGGTCTACACCCGTGCGGAGATCGAGGCCATGCTGCTGGGCGTGAAGGACGGCGAGTTCGACCACCTGGTGGGGGGCTGACCCCCGGCATCCCTTCGCGAAACGGGGTAAACGGTACTCAACGCGCCGCGACGCGCGTAGAACCGCGGCGCACGGAAGCGCCGCGGTTTCTCATTCCGCGTGCGGCCCTGAACCGGGCCGCGGCAGCCGGAACAGCGCCCAGACCACCTTGCCGCTGAGCGCGCCCGCGAGCGGGTGCCAGCCCCAGCTGTCGCTGAAGGAGTCGACGAGGAACAGCCCCCGGCCCGACTCGGCCGAGAAGTCGTCGGTCTCCCGGGCGACGGGACTGTCGTGACTGGGATCGCGCACCGCGCACACCAGCCGCTCGGTCCACCGCATCAGGTGCAGTCGTACGGGAGGCTCCTGGCCGGTGGCGCACCGGGTGCTCGCCGGCAGGCCGTGCCGCAGGGCGTTGGTGACGAGTTCCGAGACCACCAGGCAGACGTCGTCGAACCGGTCGCCCATGTCCCACTGGTCGAGGGTTCTGCGAGTGAAGTGCCGTGCTTCGCGCACCGCTTCGTAGCGGGCGGGCAGAGCACAGGAGGCGGCGTCGGACACGGCCGCGGGATCCAGCGGCGGAAGGCCCTGCCTTAACGGCTCGAGCATGGTCGATCCATTCGTCCCCATGCGAGGCACTCCCGGGAATTCGCGGTCGGTGCGATGCGGCGGTGGTGCGGGACCATGGTTTCGGATGCGTACAGCAGATGCAAGGGCAGATGCACGTGCACGTGACCGGAATGAGTCGTCCCGTACCGCTTGTTGGTCAATTTTTCCGTCATCTTCACGGCCCTGTCTGCCCGTTCGCTTGCCTCTTTCTTGAATCCGCGCGCGTGCGTCCCCTGACTCGATTCCGTTTCCGTAACCGGACGAGTACTGCTCGGAGTGTTTTAGTGGCAGACTTCGGCCCCTGAAGACGTTGGGGAGGCTGGCGAACGTGAGCGCGGGAGAGCCGGGATCGGTGGTGCGGCGCATGCTGCTCGGATCACAACTCAGGCGACTGCGTGAGGCTCGGGGCATCACGCGCGAGGCGGCGGGCTACTCGATCCGCGCCTCCGAGTCGAAGATCAGCCGGATGGAGCTGGGCCGGGTGAGCTTCAAGACCAGAGACGTCGAGGACCTGCTCACCCTGTACGGCATCACGGACGAGCAGGAGCGCGCCTCCCTGCTGTCCCTGGCGAAGGAAGCCAACGTGGCGGGCTGGTGGCACAGTTACTCGGACGTGCTGCCCAGCTGGTTCCCCACCTACGTCGGCCTGGAAGGCGCCGCCTCGCTGATCCGGGCGTACGAGGTGCAGTTCGTGCACGGCCTGCTCCAGACCGAGGCGTACGCGCACGCGGTGGTCCGGCGGGGCATGCAGGGCGCGAGCGAGGCCGATGTCGAGCGGCGCGTGGCGCTGCGCCTGGAGCGGCAGAAGTACCTCGTCGACGAGAGGGCGCCCGACTTCCACATCATCCTGGACGAGGCCGCCCTGCGCCGCCCGTACGGCGACCGCGAGGTGATGCGCGGCCAGCTCCAGCACCTCATCGAGATCTCCGAGCGGCCCAATGTGCGGCTCCAGGTCATGCCGTTCAGCCTCGGCGGCCACTCCGGCGAAAGTGGCGCGTTCACGATCCTCAGCTTCCCGGAGTCCGACCTCTCGGACGTCGTCTACCTGGAGCAGCTCACCAGCGCGCTGTACCTGGACAAGCCCGAGGACGTCGCCCAGTACGAGAGGGCGCTCAAGGAGCTCCAGAGCGACAGCCCGGGCCCTTCGGAGAGCCGGGACCTTCTCCGGGGGCTCCTCCAGCTCTCCTGAAGCCTCCAACTCTCGCGAAACGTCAGTACGATGACGTGTGATCAGATCGTGAAGGCGCGATCGAGGGTCTGCCAGGGATCGAGGGGTCACACATGTCGTCGTCCTACTTCACCGACCTTGCACAGCAGTACATCGACGGTGAGTGGCGCCCGGGTACCGGTTCCTGGGACATCATCGACTTCAATCCGTACGACGACGAGAAACTGGCGTCGATCACGATAGCCACGGTCGACGAGGTCGACCAGGCGTACCGGGCGGCCGCCCGTGCCCAGAAGCAGTGGGCCGAGACCAACCCCTACGCCCGCCGTGCCGTGTTCGAGAAGGCCCTGCGGCTCATCGAGGAGCGCGAGGCCGAGATATCCGAGGCGATCATCGCCGAGCTCGGCGGTACGCGTCTGAAGGCCGCCTTCGAACTGCACCTCGCCAAGGAGTTCCTGCGCGAGGCGGTCCAGCTGGCGCTGCGCCCCGAGGGCCGGATCCTCCCCTCGCCGGTGGACGGCAAGGAGAACCGCGTCTACCGCGTGCCCGTCGGTGTCGTGGGCGTGATCAGCCCCTTCAACTTCCCGTTCCTGCTCTCGATCAAGTCCGTCGCTCCGGCGCTCGCGCTCGGCAACGCCGTGGTGCTCAAGCCGCACCAGAACACGCCGGTCGTCGGCGGCTCCCTGGTCGCGAAGATCTTCGAGGACGCGGGGCTGCCCGGCGGCCTGCTGAACGTCGTCATCACCGACATCGCGGAGATCGGTGACGCCTTCATCGAGCACCCGGTCCCCAAGGTCATCTCCTTCACCGGCTCCGACCAGGTCGGCCGGCACGTGGCGACCGTCTGCGCGCGGCAGTTCAAGCGCTCGGTCCTCGAACTGGGCGGAAACAGCGCGCTGGTGGTACTCGACGACGCCGACGTGGACTACGCGGTCGACGCGGCCGTCTTCAGCCGGTACGTCCATCAGGGGCAGGTCTGCATGGCCGCCAACCGCGTCCTGGTCGACCGGTCCGTCGCCGACGAGTTCACCGAGAAGTTCGTCGCCAAGGTGAAGACCCTCAAGGCGGGCGACCCGCGCGACCCGGAGACCGTCATCGGCCCGGTCATCAACTCCTCGCAGGCGGACGCCGTCGCGGGCGTGGTCGAGCAGGCCCTCGCCGAGGGCGCCACGGCCCTGGTGCGCGGCGGGCGGACCGACAACCTCGTCGAGCCGTCCGTCCTGACCGGCCTGCCCGCCGACTCGGCGCTGCTGAGGCAGGAGGTCTTCGGCCCGATCGCCTTCCTCGTCCCGTTCGACGGCGAGGAGGAGGCCGTACGCCTCGTCAACGACACCCCCTACGGCCTGAGCGGTGCCGTGCACACCGGGGACGTCGAGCGGGGCGTCGCCTTCGCCAAGCAGATCGACACGGGCATGTTCCACGTGAACGACGGCACCGTCCACGACGAGCCGATCGTCCCGTTCGGCGGCGAGAAGCACTCGGGCCTCGGCCGGCTCAACGGCGAGACGATGCTGGACTCCTTCACCACGCTGAAGTGGATCTCCGTGCAGCACGGCCGGAGCGGCTTCCCGTTCTGAGGGTGTTCGGGCCATGAGGGCCGACCTTGTCAGTGGTTTGAAGCCGCCTCGCTCCAGGCGACGAGAGCCGCGCCCAACTCGGTCCCGAAGGTGAGCTCCCCCATGGCGGGTGTTCGCGCCCGCCGCAGGAGTGCGCGTAGGACGTCTCCGAACGGCTTGTCAAGGAGCGCCGCCGCCGTCGGGGTTGCAGTCGAGGGCCTGGATACCGGTGTGGCGGTTGGGGCTGTTCAGCGGGTGGTAAGGGTGCGGTCCGGGGAGGTCGACGGGTCGGGCGAGGCAGAACGCGGCCGCGAGCCAGGACCCGGGCCCGGCCCCGCCCGACGCAGCACGGAAACGCCGCACAGTGCCGCGCCGTGCCGTGCCGTCCGACGCCAAGTGGCAGGGTGACACAGGACTTTGACGGAAAGCCAGACATGGCCGCGCCGACTTGATCTCGTCTTGGCCCCGATGAAAGGATTCTTTCATCCTGTATCCCCCCACATTCCCGCAGACAGGAGCTTCTGTCATGAGAACTCTCGGGTTCGCTGGAAAGTCATGCGCCGCCGTCGCTCTGGCCTGCGCGGCCACGCTACTGATGCCGGCCACACCGGCCTCCGCCGAGGACTGGGACCGGAGCTGCTACAAGATCTCGGCCCCCTACAAGGGCATCAGTGAGATCATCGGCGCGGCCAGCAAGACCAGCAGCAAGTGCAGGGACGCCACGATATCCCTGCTGCGCCACCGCTGGTACGGCTGGGAGGAGATGGACTGGACCCCGCTCGAGAGCGGCTCCAAGATCGCGTATTGGAAGTGCACGGGTTCCGGCACCTACACCTACAAGACCGTCGTGGGCGTCGACTCCAACCTCGCCACCTACGAGAGCGCCGAGCGCCGCTTGACCTGCTGAGGACGGACCGGCGGGGCCGGCCCGGGGTGGCCGGCCGCGTTCGTCACCTCACGGGGCCGTACACGGCGCCGTCACCACAGGCCTCCCACATACCGGACATGGCGGGCCGCTCACACCCGCGCTTCGACTGCCGTCGGCGGCATGTCCAACCAGTTGGATTCCGCCGGGCACGACCTGAGCGACGAGCTGTGGCCGACGCGGCTGCTCGCCGAGCGGCCCGAGGCGATCGCCGAGGCGCATCTCGCCTGGTGTGAGGCTGGCGTGCGCGGGCGGCCGAGCAATCGCCGCGAGCGTGGGCATGGTTCGCGAGAGCGCGCACCGGGTCCAGGCAGAGCCCCGCTGTGGGGGGCGGCGCCCGTCGGCCCCTACGGGGCGATGCTCGCCGACGGCTCCGAGTACTGCGGCCGGTACGGCCTGATCTCGGCCTGCGAGCCGCGGTCGCTGTGATGGATCAGCTGGAGTCCTTCTTGATCCGGCGTCATCCACAGCGCTATCTCCGGCGCGTCCAGCGGAACAGGCCACCGCGAGGACCTAGGGGGCTTCTGATGCCCAGTCCCTCCAGAGCCGTGCGCGGTTTCGGGCTGCCCGACAGCAATCCGGATGGGCACTTCCAGGAGCGCGGGATGTACAGCTCTCGGTACACCGCCGCGTGTCCCCGCTCGTCGGCGTAGACGAGGTGGACGGCGACCCGGGAGTTCTCGATCCGCCCGGCCGTTCCGGTGTGCTGGTGCTGGTGCTGGACCCCGACCGTGTCGGCGCCCTTCTTCACGTCGCCGGTCTCGTCGACGACCAGCATCGCTGCCTCGTCATGGAGGTGCTCGACGATGTATTCGCGCACGTCGTCGCGGACGGCGTCGGCATCCCAGACGACGGGCGGGCCGGGCGGTTGGTGCTCGGCCCGCTGTCGGACTGGAGGGCTCTCTCGCTAAGAGCGGCTGTCCTTGCGGACAGAAACTGACCGCAAGGGTGCGTAGCTTCGTCGGTGTCAGGGGGAAGAGGCCCCCGGTCCGACGAAAGGCGGCGGTCATGGTCACTCACGTTCCCGCGGAGGCACACGGCGACGAGCGCGGAGCGCTGCTTTCCTTCATCGAGGAGCAGCGCGGCGGCATCCGGCGGGCGGTGCTGGGGCTGACCGACGAACAGGCGAGCTCCCGTCCCAGCGCCAGTGAGCTGTCGCTCGCCGGACTGCTCAAGCACGTCGTCGAGGTCGAGCAGATGTGGGTCTCCCTCGCCAAGGGCGAGCCACCGGCCGTCGAGCGGGACCAGAGCAACTGGCACGAGTGCTTCCGGCTGGTCGAGGGCGAGACCGTCGCGTCGCAGCTGGCGTACTGGGAGAAGGTCGCCGCCGAGACGGAGGACTTCGTCCGCTCGGTGCCGAGCCTCGACGACACCTTCGCGCTGCCGGCCCAGCCCTGGTTCCCGCCGGACGGCCGGGTCTCCATGCGCTGGCTCTGCCTGCACCTGATCCGCGAGACGGCCCGGCACGCCGGCCACGCCGACATCATCCGTGAGTCGCTGGACGGTGCCACGGCCTTCGAGCTGGTGGCGAAGGAGCAGGGCAGCTCCTGGGGCTGACCTCCCTGGTCCTACGCTGGCCCCATGTCAGCGATCCGTCTCCTCGTGCTCGGCGCGGTCCGTATGCACGGGCGGGCCCACGGCTACCAGGTGCGCAACGACCTGGAGTACTGGGGCGCGCACGAGTGGTCCAACGCCAAGCCCGGCTCGATCTACCACGCCCTGAAGCAGATGGCGAAGCAGGGACTGCTGCACGCGCACGAGATCGCCCCGTCCACGGCCGGCGGCCCGCCGCGCACGGAGTACGAGATCACCGGGCAGGGCACCGAGGAGTACTTCCGGCTGCTGCGCGAGGCGCTCGTCACGTACGACCAGCGGGGGGACGTGAAGACGGCCGCCGTCGGCTTCGTCGTGGACCTGCCGCGGGCGGAGGCGGTCGCGCTGCTGAAGGAGCGCACCCTGCGGATCGAGCAGTGGCGGGCCTCCGTCCTGGAGCACTACGTCCCCGAGGAGGGGCCCGGACAGCTGGGCCACATCGGCGAGATCATGAACATGTGGGTCCACACGGCCGACTCCGAGGCCGAGTGGACCCGCGGTCTCATCGAGCGCATCGAGGGCGGCGCCTACACCTTCGCCGACGAGGGCGACCCGTTCGTCGGTGTCCTGGCCGAGGACGCGGAGAACCCGTACGCGACGGGGGAGCGGCATCCCGGGGACGATCACTAATCAAATTTGACGAATAGAGGAGGTGGGGTTATTTTCGAGCTTGTAGTCAAGTTTGACTAGCGAGGGAGTCCCTGTGGCCGACACGGCGATCACCGTCGAAGGCGCACGCAAGACGTACGGCGGCAAAGAGGGGAAACACGCACTGGACGGGCTCGACCTGCGGGTTGCGCGCGGCACGGTGCACGGGGTGCTCGGCCCGAACGGCGCGGGCAAGACCACCCTGGTGAGGATCCTGTCCACCCTGTTGCGCCCCGACGCGGGCCGGATCGAGGTGGCCGGGCACGACGTGGTGCGCGAGGCGTACGCCGTACGGCTGCGCATCGGTCTGCTCGGCCAGCACGCCGCGCTCGACGAGGAGCTCGGCGGCCGGCAGAACCTGGAACTGTTCGGCCGGCTGCACCACCTGGGCGCGAAGCGGGCACGCGCGCGTGCCGGTGAACTCCTGGAGCGCTTCGACCTGGCCGGCACCGGCCGCAAGGCGGTCCGGCAGTACAGCGGCGGCATGCGGCGCCGGCTCGACCTCGCCGCCTCCCTGATCACCGAACCGGAGGTGCTCTTCCTGGACGAGCCGACCACCGGCCTCGACCCCCGCGGCCGCGCCGAGGTGTGGAACTCCGTCCGCTCCCTGGTCGGCGGCGGTACGACGGTCCTGCTCACCACGCAGTACCTGGAGGAGGCCGACCAGCTCGCCGACCGCATCTCGGTCGTCGACGCAGGCCGCGTCATCGCCGAGGGCACGGCGGACGAGCTGAAGGCGGAGACCGGCGGCGACCGCATCGACGTGGTCCTGCGCGACGCGGGTCAGCTGGGTGCGGCCGTCGCCCTGTTGCCTCTCACCGGGGTCACCGTCGACACCGACCGCCGCCTGCTGAGCGCCCCGGTGACCGACCGCATGGAGGCGCTCTCCCGGGTCGTAGAGGCCCTTCAGGAGGCCGGGATCGAGGCGGAGGACGTCGCGCTGCGCCGTCCGACGCTGGACGAGGTGTTCCTGCACCTCACCGGAGACGACCGCCGAGTGAAGGAGACCGCGTGACCGCCTACGCCCTGACCGACTCCTGGACCATGACCCGCCGGGAACTCGCCCGCTGGGGGCGGCAGCCGGTCCAGCTGGTCGTCAACCTCGTCTTCCCGGTGATGCTGCTGCTCATGTTCGGCTACCTGGTCGGCGGCGGCCGGGGCGTGGGCGGCGAGTACCGCGACTACCTGGTCCCGGGCATGCTCGCGCTCACCATGGCCTTCGGCCTGGAGGGCACGATGATCGCCGTCACGCAGGACCTCGACAAGGGCGTCATCGACCGCTTCCGCTCCATGCCGATGACCAACGGAGCGGTACTGGTGGGCCGTTCGGCCGCCGACATGCTCCAGTCGGCGATGGCCCTGGTGGTGCTCATCGCCGTGGGCGCCGCGCTCGGCTGGCGGGCCCACGGCGGTCCGGCGGCCTTCCTGGGAGCCGTGGGCCTGCTGCTCCTGTTCCGGTTCGCCATGCTGTGGATCGGCATCCACCTGGCGCTGGTGGCCGGGAGGCCGGAGATGGTCCAGGCCGTGCAGATCCTGGTCTGGCCGGTCGGCTTCCTGTCCAACGCCCTGGCCCTCCCCGACACCATGCCCGGCTGGCTCGGCACGGTCGTCGAGTGGAACCCGATGTCCCACACGGCCACGGCCGTACGGGACCTGTTCGGCGCCCCCGGCGCGGAGCCCGGGCACGTGTGGCCGGCGATCATCTGGCCGCTGACCCTGCTGGCGGTGTTCTTCCCACTGGCGGTACGGAGGTTCGGGCGGCTGAGCCGCTGATCCTCCGATCACTAGTGGTGGAAGCTGGTGGCCGCGTCCTTGTCCCGGGTGAAGGGGCGCGGCTGCCGGCGCAGCTCCGGCAGGAGGCGCTCCAGGTCCTCCGTGAGGAGCTCGGCGAGGTCGGCCGAGAAGCCGTTGCGGCACACGACCCGCAGCACGGACAGGTCCTCGCGGTTGGCCGGGAAGGTGTACGCGGGCACCAGCCAGCCGTGCTCCCGCAGCCGCCGCGAGACGTCGAAGACGTCGTACGCCGTCACGTCCGGCGCGGTCGTGAACGCGAACACCGGCAACTGGTCGCCCCGGGTCAGCAACCGGAAGTCGCCCAGTGCCTCGATCCGCGCGGCGAGCCCCGTGGCCACGTCCCGCGCGGCCTGCTGCACGGCCCGGTAGCCCTCCCGGCCCAGCCGCAGGAACGTGTAGTACTGCGCCACGACCTGCGCGCCCGGCCGGGAGAAGTTGAGCGCGAACGTCGGCATGTCGCCGCCCAGGTAGTTCACCCGGAACACCAGCTCCTCCGGCAGCGCCTCGGCGTCCCGCCACAGCGCCCAGCCGACGCCCGGGTAGACGAGCCCGTACTTGTGACCCGAGGTGTTGATCGACGCCACCCTCGGCAGCCGGAAGTCCCACACCAGGTCCTCGTCGAGGAACGGCGCGACCATGGCGCCGGACGCCCCGTCGACATGCACGGGGATGTCGAGCCCCGTCCGCTCCTGCACCGCGTCCAGCGCCGCGCACAGCTCGGCGACCGGCTCGTAGGACCCGTCGAAGGTCGAGCCCAGGATGCCGACGACCCCGATGGTGTTCTCGTCGCACAGCTCGGCCGCGGCCTGCGGGTCCAGGTGGAAGCGCTCGCCCTCCATGGGGACCAGCCGGGCCTCGACCTCCCAGAAGGTGCAGAACTTCTCCCAGCAGACCTGCACGTTCACGCCCATCACCAGATTGGGCCGCGCCCCCGGGTACCGGTCGGCGTTGCGCCGCGCCCAGCGCCGCTTCAGCGCCATCCCGGCGAGCATGCACGCCTCGCTCGACCCGGTCGTCGAACAGCCCACGGCCGCCGCCGGATCGGGCGCGTGCCACAGGTCGGCGAGCATCGCCACGCACCGCCGCTCCAGTTCGGCCGTGCGCGGGTACTCGTCCTTGTCGATCATGTTCTTGTCCCGGCACTCCGCCATCAGCACCCCGGCCTCCGGCTCCATCCAGGTGGTGACGAAGGTGGCGAGGTTCAGCCGCGCGTTGCCGTCGAGCATCAGCTCGTCGCGCACCAGCTGGTGGGCGGTCGCCGGCGCCATGGGCTGCTCCGGGAGCCGGTGCGTGGGCGGGGCCTCGGCCATGTCGCCGACCGGGTTGGCGGGGCCGTAGAAGGGATTGACGGACAGACGGCGTTCGCCGGTCTGGCGGGGGCCTTCGTTGAGCGGCAAGGGAGCCTCCAGGGGGAGTCGGGGTGTCAGCGGACGGGCGTGCCGTCCGGGTGCAGCTGCATCTGCGGCCGGCCCGTCACCAGCAGCCAGGCCGGCAGCGAGGCGACGCACAGCAGGGCGAGGATCTCCGGCGAATCGATCAGCACCGCGGCGACGAACAGGCTGATCCAGCCCTGCCGGGTGATGGCCAGCAGCATCCCGAGCACACCGGCGGACACCCCCACCGACGGATGCACCCCGGACACCAGGGCGTGCGCGCACAGCCCGAGGGCCGTGCCGGCGAACACGGCCGGGAAGATGCGCCCCCCGCGGAACCCGCAGGACGCGGCGACGAGCAGCGCGGCCAGCTTCACCACCGTCATGACGGCGAACTCCCCGGCCGACCAGCCGTCCGGGTCGTGTGCCAGCTCGGCGACCTCGTCGAGCCCCTTGAACAGCGTCAGATGGCCGCCCAGGGCCGCGAGAGCACCCAGTACGGCCCCGCCCGCCGGGAGCATCAGCATCGGGTGCCGCAGCCGGCGGAAGACACCGTGGACGTGCGGGAACGCGCGCACGGCGCACATGCCGAGCAGCGCGCCCGCCGCGGCGACCACGACGGCCGCCAGCAGGTCCGCCCAGCCCGGCCGGCCGAAGGACGGCAGGTCCAGGTCGAAGCTCGGGCGGTCGATCAGTCTGGCGGTCAGGGCACCGGCCGCGGCGGCGGTCAGCGGCGCGAAGAGGTTGTCCCAGAGCAGACCGCGCGTCTCCTGCCGGGACAGCACCTCGGAGATCACCAGGGCGGCCGCCACGGGCGTGCCGAACAGCGCGCCGATCGTCGCCGCCTCCGCCAGGGCCGGCCAGATCCGGCCCGGCGCCCGGGGGATCGCCCGGCTGCCCAGCCAGACCGCCAGGCCGACGTTCACGGCGATGATCGGGTTCTCGGGGCCCAGGCTCGGCCCGCCGGCCAGCGTCAGCGCGGTCGCCAGCAGCAACCCCGGCAGCACCACGGGCGGCAGGACCGGCGCGTCCAGCCCCACGGTCGCCGGATCCGGTCCCGCGTGCCCCGGCACCTTCCACACCACCAGCCCGACGGCGACACCGGTCGCGACGAGCATCGCGAACATCCACGCCACGGAGTACCGGCCGATGCCGAGGGCGTCCGGGACGGTCTTCCACAGCACGCCCTGGAGTTCCTCGGCGGCGACCTCCACCCCCACCAGGAGCAGGCTGGACATGACACCGACGGCCACGGCGGGCAGGACCGACGGCAGCAGCACGCGCGCGGGGGTCGACGGAGTGACGGAAGGTGCCTGCTGCTCGGTGTCGACCACGGGCACACGATAAACGGATCAAACGCCACAAACCGGAAACGCGCGGGCGCGGGGGTCTCACTCCCGGGCCAGGACCACCGCCGTGCCGTACGCGCACACCTCGGTGCCCACGTCCGCCGCCTCCGTCACGTCGAAGCGGAACGCGAGCACGCCGTTGGCTCCACGCGCGCGTGCCTGTTCGACGAGTCGTTCCATGGCCTGGTTGCGGGTCTGCACGAGCGTCTTGGTGAGCCCGCGCAGCTCGCCGCCGACCATCGACTTCAGCCCGGCGCCGATCTGGCTCCCCAGGTGCCGGGAGCGCACGGTCAGTCCGAAGACCTCGCCGAGTACTTCCTGCACGCGGTGGCCGGGTACGTCGTTCGTGGTGACGACAAGGACGTCGGGCCGAGGGCCTTGTCCGCCGCCGTATTCATCGATGCCCATGGTTCACAGCTTTGACCGGGACCGCGCACAGTGCATCCTGAGTACGCCCATGGAACCTGGGCCATGACGGCTGCGTTGATACTTTGAAGCAGTCAGTGCCCAGCCCGTACCCCCAGCAGCAGGAGCCACATCCCCGTGACCACGCTTGCGCTCGGCCCCGAGTGGCTCAGCCCGGACTACCTGATCTCGACGTTCAGCCTGCCGGGCATCCTGCTCATCGTCTTCGCGGAGTCGGGTCTCTTCGCGTTCCTGCCCGGCGACTCCCTGCTGTTCACGGCGGGCCTCTTCGTCGCCGAGGGCACCTACATCACGCAGCCCCTGTGGCTGGTCTGCACGCTCATCGTGATCGCCGCCGTCGCCGGCGACCAAGTGGGCTACATGATCGGCAAGTTCCTGGGCCCGAAGCTCTTCAACAGGCCGAACTCCAAGCTCTTCAAACAGGAGAACCTGGACAAGGCCCACGAATTCATGGAGAAGTACGGCCCCAAGGCGATCGTCCTGGCCCGCTTCGTCCCGATCGTGCGCACCTTCGCCCCCATCGTGGCCGGCGCCGGCCGCATGAAGTACCGCACGTTCGTCACGTACAACGTCATCGGCGGCATCGCCTGGGGCACCGGCGTCACCCTGGCGGGCTACTGGCTCGGTCAGATCGACTTCATCAAGAAGAACGTCGAGTCGATCCTCATCCTGATCGTCCTGCTCTCGGTCGTCCCGATCATCGTCGAGTACCTCCGCGACCGCTCCAAGAAGAAGCGCGCCGCGTCCGAGGCCCCGGCGGCCCAGCCCCATCCCCCCGTCATGGACGACGCGACGACCCAGCTCCGCCGCATCACCCCGGATGACCAGCCCCACCAGCAGCCGCAGCAGCCCCCGTACGGCAGCCCGAACGGTTACAACGACCAGCAGTACTACGGCCAGTACCCCCAGGCCCCGGGCTACGGCCAGCAGCAGCCCTACGGCACCCAGCAGGGCGGGGGCCAGCCCCCGTACAACGGGGGTTACTGACAGACGACTCGCGGCCGCCAACGGACAGGAAGCCCGAGCACAGGCAGAGGCGCTAGAAACCCCTGGTCCGCTTGGCGGCCCGCCGCTTCTCGGCAGACCCGATCCGCATGAATAGCCGCGAGATTTCCGTTCCCAGGTTCACTCCGATCGCGATGGCCATCGCCAGCGCCACGGCCTTCGACAGCCACACCAGCCCCGCGTCGACATTGTTCTGCGAGATCGACAACAGCCCGAAGTACGACGCGGAACCGGGCAGCAGGGGCCCGATGGCCGCCGTCGTGTACGGGAGCGCCGACGCGAACCGGTACCGGGACAGCAACTGCCCGAACAGCCCCACCAGCCCCGCCGCAACCGCCGTCGAGGCAACCGGCGAGAATTCGCCCGTGTAGTGCATCGCGCCGTACACCGACCACGCGACACCGCCGTTCAACGTCACCGCCAGCACGGTGGATCGTTCCTGCTGAAGCAGTATCGCGAAGGCCAGGGACAACAGCATCGACGCGCCGATCTGCAACAGCGGCCGTGGATCGGTACTCAGAGCCGCCTCGGGGGTGAGGCGGGCGCCCAACTGGACGCCGACGTAGAGCATCACCAGCACTCCGACGACGATGCCCACGAAGAAGTACATGACTTCCAGCAGCCGTGCGGACGCCGTGATGTAGTAGCCGGTCAGACCGTCCTGCACGCCCGCCACCAACGCCCGCCCGGGCAGCAGCGCGAACAGCCCACCAGTGATCACCGCGGACGCCTCGACATCCACGTGCGCCAGCGCCAGCGCGATCCCGATCGCGGCCGGAGGCGTCGCGGCGACCGTGAACTGGTAGAACTCCGGCAGCCCGCGCCCCGCGCACAGCCAAGCCAGCCGGTCGCCGAGCATCGCGCCCAGCACGGCCGCGAAGAAGACGATCAGGTCACCACCGACCAGCACCGATGCCGAGCCCGCCAGCAGCCCGCTTGCGGCGGTCAGTACCCAGCCGGGATAGGGGTGCCGGTTGCGGCGGATCTCGGCGAGTCGCCCGTAGGCCTCCTCCAGGGAGATCTGCGCCTCCGGGTCGCTGAGGTCGTCCACCAGCTGGTACACGGCCGCCAGACGCGTGTAGTCGGTGCCCCGGCGGCGTACCGTCCGGGACGCCGTCACGGGGTCGTCGACCAGGGACGGCTGGTGGGAGATCGACAGCAGGGTGAAGGTGACGTTCGGCTCGCAGCGGTCCAGGCCGTAGGACCGGCAGACGGCGAACATCGCCGCCTCCACGTCCTCGGCGCCCTCGCCGCCCGCCAGCAGCAGTTCACCGATACGCAGCGTCAGGTCGAGCACACGCGGAACAGCCGGACCCTCGTCCTCCTCCGCCTTGTGCGCGGGCTCCGGCGCGGGCCGCTCGGCCACCGGCATCCGCAGCATCGTGCGCATCCGGTCCTGCCAGGGCACGTCCTTGGTCAGACTGATCACGGGGATGCCGGTCGGCGGCGTGAAGGCGGGCGGGGCGTTTTTGGCGCTGTAGGTCCTCGGCGGGTTGAACGCCGAACCCTCCGGCTCCGCCGCGGGCGCCTGCGGGACGTCGAGTCCCTTGGGGAAGACGAACTCGGACGTCGTCTCCGACTCCGTACCGGTCGTTCGGGGCACGGCCAGCCCCTCCGGGATCGCGAACTCCGACGTCGTCGACATGTCCCCGTCGACGGCGGCCCCGGGCGGAGGCATGAAGGCGCTCCTCGCCTCGTCCGACTTCGGCTTGCGGTCCTCCGCGTCCGTCACTGCCTGGCGCTCCCTGTACGACACTGCCACGTCACCCTCAGTACCCGTCAGCCTCAGTATGCGCACATACGGACGAACGGGCCGCACGCGCAGGCGTGCGGCCCGTGGACGTCAGGGGGGTGGGGTCAGTGACCGCCCTGCTCCTTGAAGCGCTTGTAGGACCGCTCGATCTCGATCTCGGCGTCCGTACGGCCCACCCAGTTGGCGCCCTCGACCGACTTGCCGGGCTCCAGGTCCTTGTAGACCTCGAAGAAGTGCTGGATCTCCAGGCGGTCGAACTCCGACACGTGGTGGATGTCCCGCAGGTGCTCCACGCGCGGGTCCGTCGCCGGCACGCACAGCAGCTTGTCGTCGCCGCCGGCCTCGTCCGTCATCCGGAACATGCCGATGGCCCGGCACTTGATGAGGCAGCCCGGGAACGTCGGCTCGTCCAGGATGACCAGCGCGTCCAGCGGGTCGCCGTCCTCGCCGAGGGTGTTCTCGACGAAGCCGTAGTCGGTCGGGTAGGCGGTCGAGGTGAAGAGTCGCCGGTCCAGGCGGATACGACCGGTCTCGTGGTCCACCTCGTACTTGTTGCGCGAACCCTTCGGAATCTCGATCGTGACGTCGAACTCCACCGGTGGCTCCTCCATGATCAACACATAGTTCTGGTGGTTAAGTGTCCCTCACGCAGGTGTGTGATCGCGAAAGGGGCTGGTGGTCGTGCCGGAGCTGCGTCCTTGGCGGGCCGCGAGGCCGCACGTGGTGCGGATCGCGGAGGCCGTACGACCGCGCCTGGCCAGGGCCGTCGCGGCCGCGAAACCACGGGTCGCGCGGCTCGTCCGAGCCGGAAAGCCGCAGGTCGCGCGGGTCACACGGCCGAAGACCTGGCCGTACACCGCGGGCGCCGCCACCGCCGGCCTCGCACTGGCTGCCGGTGTGGTGACCGCCGCCGGCCCCTGGGACTCCTCGGGTCAGCGTACGGCCGAGCGGGACCGGGCCGCGGCCCTGGGCCGCACGGGTGGCACAGATCACGGCCGGGTCCCCGGCGCGCCCGCGCAGCCCCGGCCCGCCCCCAGCGCCGGGCCCGTGCTGACCGGCCTCGGCGGCGTCAGCACCGTGAGGTCCGCCCCGGGCGGCAAGGCCCTCGCGAAGACCCTCACGCCCCTGCTGAAGGACCCGGCGCTCGGCCCCCGGCCGGCAGCGGCGGTCGTGGACGTCACGACCGGCAGGCGCCTGTACGGCACGGACTCGGACGCCCCGCTCATCCCGGCCTCGACGACGAAGATCGCCACGGCCGTCGCCGCGCTGTCCGCGATGGGCGCCGACCACCGCCTCACCACCCGAGCCGCGCTGGAACCCGACACGAACGAAGTCGTCCTGGTCGGCGGCGGCGACCCCACCCTCACGGCCCGCGAGGCCTCCGACGGCTCGGCCAGTCTGCGGGTCCTGGCCGACCGGACGGCCGCGGCCCTGGCCCAACGTGGCGTCCGCGACGTCACGCTCTCCTACGACACGACCCGCTACGCGGGCACCCAGAAGCACCCGATCGGGGTCAACCCCAACCTCGCCCCCGTCAGCCCTCTGATGGTTGACGAGGGCCGCACGGACGACTCGACCAGCGGCCCGGTCACCCGCGTGACCGACCCGGCCGCCGACGCGGGCCGCCGCTTCGGGGACCTCCTGAAGTCCCGCGGCATCAAGACCACGGCCCCCGGCCCCTCGAAGGCCACGGCCCGCGCGAAGACCCTGGCCACCGTGGACTCGCCCCCGCTCTCGGCCCTCGTCGAACGGATGCTGACCAACAGCGACAACGACATCGCCGAGGCCCTCGCCCGCCAGACGGCGATCGCCACGGGCCACCCGGCCGACTTCGCCGGCGCCGACCGGGCGATCAACGACCGGCTCCGCAGACTCGGGCTGCCCCTCGAGGGCGCCGCCTTCAAGGACGGCAGCGGCCTGGACCGCGCCGACCGACTCACCGCCGACCTCCTCACCGCCCTCCTGGCCAAGGCCGCCGACCCCGCCCACCCCGAACTCCGCCCGGCCCTCACCGGCCTCCCCGTGGCCGGGTTCACGGGCACCCTGACCACCCGCTACAAGGACGGCGCAGCCGGCGTCGTCCGCGCCAAGACAGGCACCCTGACCGGCGTGAACACCCTCGCGGGCACGGTCGTCGACCAGGACGGCCGCCTGCTGGCCTTCGCCTTCATGGCCAACAACACGAACGACCCAGAAGCGGCCCAGACGGCCCTGGACAGGGCGGCGACGACCCTGGCGGCCTGCGGCTGCCGGTAGGCAGTACCGCCGTGGGCAGTCGTTCCGCTGGGGCGATGGGGGTCCCCCCTGCTCGAGCGAAGTCGACAGCTTGGGGGAGGGTGGGCACGGCCGACAACGCCGAGTACCGGCAAACGGACCCCAGCCCTTCCCGACCCAGCACACCGACCACAACGCCGAGCACCCGACAACGAACCCGGCGTCCCCCAACCCTCGCCGCCCTGCCCCAGCGGCCGGCGCTCACGTACGGTTGACGCATGACGAGCATCGGTGGTGCTTCAACCGGCATGGTCGACTGGAATCTCGCGGTCGCGACCGCGACCCGGCTCGTACGGCCGGGCCCCGAGGTCAGCCGCGACGAGGCCCGGGCCGTCGTCGCGGAGCTGCGAAGGCATGCCAAGGCCTCGGAGGGACACGTCCGGGGCTTCACTCGTCTGGGCACGGAGGAGGGCCACGACACCCCCGTCCTGGTCGTCGACCGCCCGGGCTGGATCCGGGCGAACGTCGCCGGCTTCCGGGAACTGCTGAAGCCCCTGCTCGACAAGATGCAGGACCGGCGCGGCAACACCCCCGGCGGCGCGGTGATGAGCGCCGTCGGCGGCAAGGTCACCGGCGTGGAGCTCGGCATGCTCCTGTCCTTCCTGGCCTCCCGCGTCCTCGGCCAGTACGAGACCTTCGCCCCGGCCACACGCCAGCTCCCGGCCGGGGAGAACGGCGGCGGCCGGCTCCTGCTCGTCGCCCCGAACATCGTGCACGTGGAGCGCGAACTCGATGTCGACCCGCACGACTTCAGGCTCTGGGTGTGCCTGCACGAGGAGACGCACCGCACGCAGTTCACGGCCGTGCCCTGGCTGCGCGACCACCTCGAGGGAGAGATCCAGTCCTTCCTGGGCGAGACCGACGTCGACCCCATGACCGTCCTGGAACGCGTACGGGAGGCCGCACAGAGCCTCGCCGGGGGCCGCCCCGAGGCCGAGGAGGACGACGGCGGCCGCTCCCTCGTCGAGATCGTGCAGACGCCCGCCCAGCGCGAGATCCTCGGCCGCCTCACGGCCGTGATGTCCCTGCTGGAGGGCCACGCCGACTTCGTGATGGACGGCGTCGGACCGGACGTCGTACCGACCGTCGGGGAGATCCGCGAGAAGTTCCAGCAGCGCCGCGCCAAGGGCGCCTCCCGGCTGGACCTGGCCCTGCGCAAGCTGCTCGGCCTGGACGCCAAGCTCCGCCAGTACCGGGACGGCGAACGCTTCGTACGGGCCGTCGTCGACGAGGTCGGCATGGACGGCTTCAACCGCGTGTGGACCTCGCCCAACACCCTCCCCACCAAGGCGGAGATCGCCAAACCGGCGGACTGGATCGCGCGGGTGCATCGCAGGACCGAGTAGTGAACATGGCGGGAGGGTCGTGAAAGGAAACGGGCCGACGGCAGGCGAACGCCCCTCCAATCACCCGTCCGAGGGACCGTGAGCGAGGGGTAGGCGTGCAATGCTCGGGGAACGGCCCGGTTCTGTCACCATCTACACACTCTGCGTGACCGGCATCGGGCTCACCCCCCGAAAACTTCATGAAGGGAACCGGACATGGGTCCCCATCCTGCGGTCGCGGCGATACGCCTGGCGGTCCGCCGCGTCCTCCACGACCTGCTCACCGAACACCACAGCGCCACCGCCGCACCCCCGCACGCCCCCTCGCACGAGCCGCCGCCCCCGCCGCTCGTGCTCGTGGCATGCTCCGGCGGCGCCGACTCCATGGCCCTCGCCTCCGCCCTCGCCTTCGAGTCCCCCAAGCTCGGCATCAGAGCCGGCGGCGTGACCGTCGACCACGGCCTCCAGCCCGGCTCGGACGTACGGGCCGCGGAAGTCGTCCAGCGCCTGCGCGAACTCGGCCTCGACCCCGTCGACTCCGTCGCCGTGACCGTCGGCCGCGCGGGCGGCCCCGAAGCCGCCGCCCGCGACGCCCGCTACGCCGCACTCGACACCGCCGCCGAACGCCACGGCGCCGCCGCGGTCCTGCTCGGCCACACGCGGGACGACCAGGCCGAAACCGTCCTGCTCGGCCTCGCCCGCGGCTCCGGCATCCGCTCGCTGTCCGGAATGGCCGCGGTCTCGGGGGCCGACGGCCGTTACCGCCGCCCCTTCCTGGAACTCGACCGGCAGACCGCCCGCAAGGCCTGCATGGTCCAGTCCCTGCCCGTCTGGGACGACCCCCACAACGCCGACCCGGCCTACACCCGCTCCCGGCTGCGCCACGAGGGCCTGCCCGCCCTGGAGAAGGCCCTCGGCAAGGGCGTCGTCGAGGCCCTCGCCCGCACGGCTCAGCTCTCCCGCGACGACGCCGACGCCCTGGACTCCTGGGCCGCCCGGGCGGAGGCCACCGTCCGCGACGCCGCCGGGCAGCTGGAGTGCGCGAAGCTCTACGCCCTGCCGCCCGCCGTACGCCGCCGGGTGCTGCGCCGGGCCGCCATCGCAGCCGGTGCCCCGGCCGGTTCGCTGTTCGCCCGGCACCTCGAGGAAGTCGACCGGTTGATCACCGGCTGGCGCGGTCAGGGTGCCATCAACCTCCCCGGCAAGGTCGTGGCCCGGCGGCAGGGTGGCAGACTGGTGATTCGGCAAGGCTGAATCACGTCCCCCCTCCGAGCAGTCGGTGGAGGGGCCGCTCAGTCAGGGACGACCGAAAGTGATGCGGGTGGACGCGAAAGACATGGGTGCCGACCTTCAGCAGGTACTCATCACCAAGGAAGAGATCGACGCCAAGCTGGCCGAGCTGGCCGCGAAGATCGACGCGGAGTACGCGGGCAAGGACCTCCTGATCGTCGGCGTCCTCAAGGGCGCGGTGATGGTCATGGCCGATCTCGCCCGGGCGCTGTCCACCCCCCTCACCATGGACTGGATGGCCGTATCCTCGTACGGGGCGGGCACCCAGTCCTCCGGTGTGGTGCGGATCCTCAAGGACCTCGACACCGACATCAAGGGCAAGCACGTCCTCATCGTCGAGGACATCATCGACTCCGGCCTGACCCTGTCCTGGCTGATCTCCAACCTCGGCTCGCGCGAGCCCGCCTCCCTCAAGGTGTGCACGCTGCTGCGCAAGCCCGAGGCCGCGAAGGTCGCCATCGACGTGGAATGGGTCGGGTTCGACATCCCCAACGAATTCGTCGTCGGCTACGGCCTCGACTACGCCGAGAAGTACCGCAACCTCCCGTTCGTCGGTACGCTCGCGCCCCACGTGTACGGCGGCTGAAATTCCGGCCGGGTGCCGTGCCGGTGATCGGGAACCCCAGCGGGCTTCCCGCCGTTGGAGCATGCGTAGACGGATCGCCAGTCGTCCCGCGCGGCTTCAGGTGACAATGCTGGGGTACCGTCCGAAGAACAGCCTTTATCAAACTCACTATGGCAGGAGGGACGGGGCGGCACCGCTCCGTATGGATGGACGTGAAGCGATACTTCCGTGGGCCGGTCATGTGGATCGTGCTGGCCGTCCTTGCCGTGGTCGTGTTGATGCAGGTCGTCGGCTCGTCCGGCGGCTACAAGACGGTGGACACCGGCCAGGTCGTCCAGGCGATCAATGACAACAAGGTCGAGTCGGCCAAGCTGACCACCGGCGACGAGCAGACCATCAAGGCCTCGCTCAAGGACGGCGTAAAGATCGAGGGCAGCTCGAAGATCCAGGCGAGCTACATCGGCGACCAGGGCGTGACGATTGCCAACACGCTCCAGGCGAAGTTCCAGGACAAGCAGATCCCGGACGGCTACACGGTCTCGCCGTCCAAGCAGAACCCGTTCGTCGGGATCCTGCTCTCGCTGCTCCCCTTCGTCCTCATCGTGGTCGTCTTCCTGTTCCTGATGAATCAGATGCAGGGCGGCGGCTCCCGGGTCATGAACTTCGGGAAGTCCAAGGCGAAGCTCATCACCAAGGACACCCCGAAGACGACGTTCTCGGACGTCGCCGGCTCGGACGAGGCAGTCGAGGAGCTCCACGAGATCAAGGAGTTCCTCCAGGAGCCGGCCAAGTTCCAGGCCGTCGGCGCCAAGATCCCCAAGGGCGTGCTGCTGTACGGCCCGCCCGGTACCGGCAAGACGCTGCTCGCGCGTGCCGTCGCGGGTGAGGCCGGGGTGCCGTTCTACTCGATCTCCGGTTCCGACTTCGTCGAGATGTTCGTCGGTGTCGGTGCCTCCCGGGTCCGTGACCTGTTCGAGCAGGCCAAGGCGAACGCCCCGGCGATCGTCTTCGTCGACGAGATCGACGCGGTCGGCCGCCACCGCGGCGCCGGCCTCGGCGGTGGTCACGACGAGCGTGAGCAGACGCTGAACCAGCTGCTCGTCGAGATGGACGGCTTCGACGTCAAGGGCGGCGTGATCCTCATCGCCGCGACGAACCGGCCCGACATCCTCGACCCGGCGCTGCTGCGCCCCGGCCGCTTCGACCGGCAGATCGCCGTCGACCGCCCGGACATGCAGGGCCGTCTGGAGATCCTTAAGGTTCACCAGAAGGGCAAGCCGGTCGCTCCGGACGTCGACCTGTCGGCCGTCGCCCGCCGTACGCCCGGTATGACCGGTGCCGACCTGGCCAACGTGCTGAACGAGGCCGCCCTGCTGACGGCCCGCAGCGACCAGAAGCTGATCGACAACCACATGCTGGACGAGGCGATCGACCGTGTGGTCGCGGGCCCGCAGAAGCGGACCCGGATCATGTCGGACAAGGAGAAGAAGATCACCGCGTACCACGAGGGCGGTCACGCCCTGGTCGCGGCGGCCTCGCCGAACTCCGATCCCGTCCACAAGATCACGATCCTGTCGAGAGGCCGCGCCCTCGGCTACACGATGGTGCTGCCGGACGAGGACAAGTACTCGACCACGCGCAACGAGATGCTGGACCAGCTGGCCTACATGCTGGGCGGCCGCGCGGCCGAGGAGCTCGTCTTCCACGACCCGACGACGGGTGCCGCCAACGACATCGAGAAGGCCACGGGCCTGGCCCGGGCGATGGTCACGCAGTACGGCATGACCGAGCGTCTCGGCGCGATCAAGTTCGGCGGAGACAACACCGAGCCCTTCCTCGGACGTGAGATGTCTCACCAGCGCGACTACTCGGAAGAGGTCGCCGCGCTGGTCGACGAAGAGGTCAAGAAGCTCATCGAGACCGCGCACAACGAGGCCTGGGAGATCCTGGTCGAGAACCGCGACGTCCTCGACAACCTCGTGCTGCAGCTGCTGGAGAAGGAGACGCTGGGCAAGGAGGAGATCGCCGAGATCTTCGCCCCGATCGTCAAGCGCCCGCCCAGGCCCGCCTGGACCGGCTCCTCCCGCCGTACGCCGTCCACCCGCCCGCCGGTCCTCTCCCCCAAGGAGCTGGCCCTGACGAACGGGGCGAACGGCGCGACGCCGGCCATCACCACCGCGAAGAACACCGCGGCGGAGCCCGCCCCGGCGCCCGAGCGAGCCCCGGAGGACCGCACCGAGAGCTGACCACCGCTCTCCCGGTGTCCCCACCGGGCCCGGAATGGATGCCGCGCCCCCCAGGTTTTAGCCTGGGGGGCGCGGCTTTCCGCCATTTGTGCGGGCCGCCCCCTGATGGACACAGGAACGAGGCACCAGATGACCGACCCCGTGATGCTGGACGGCGAGGGCCAGATCGGCGAGTTCGACGAGAAGCGGGCCGAGAACGCCGTACGGGAGCTGCTGATCGCGGTCGGCGAGGACCCTGACCGCGAGGGGCTCCGGGAGACGCCGGCACGGGTGGCACGGGCGTACAAGGAGATATTCGCGGGGCTGTGGCAGAAGCCCGAGGACGTGCTGACGACGACGTTCGACATCGGGCACGACGAGATGGTCCTCGTGAAGGACATTGAGGTGTACTCGACATGTGAACACCATCTGGTGCCGTTCCGGGGCGTCGCCCACGTCGGGTACATCCCCGCCCACAGCGGAAAGATCACCGGACTGTCCAAGCTGGCCCGGCTCGTGGATGTCTACGCACGGCGTCCGCAGGTGCAGGAACGACTCACCACGCAGATCGCGGACTCGCTGATGGAGATACTGGAGCCGCGCGGAGTCATCGTGGTCGTGGAGTGCGAGCACATGTGCATGTCGATGCGCGGGATCCGCAAGCCCGGCGCGAAGACGCTGACGTCGGCCGTGCGGGGACAGCTGCGGGACGCGGCGACGCGGAACGAGGCGATGAGCCTCATCATGGCGAGCTGACGCCGTACGTCACACGGTCGGGGCCGCCCCCGTGCCCTCGTGTTCGTCGTCGTCCGGGAGCTTGCAGACGCGCTCCAGGAAGATGGCCGCCGCTATGACGCCGATGCCCGCGAGGACGGAGAAGCCGGCGTAGATGGCCTGGTCGCGGCGGGCGGGGATGTCTAGGGACTCCAGCAGGAAGACGCCGGTGCCGCCGTACATGCCGGCGACGAGGGCGGCGACCAGGGCGCTGGCCTGGCCGAAGACGACCGCGCGGGCCGCCATCATGGGGTCGACGCCCTTGGCGTCGGGCTGCCGCTCGCGCTGGGCCTTCAGCCGGGCGCGGAGCGAGAGCGCCGTGGCCAGCAGGACCACGGCGATCAGGGCCAGGACGATGGGGGCGGCCAGGGGGACGCTCGGCAGGGTCCCGACCGAGTTCCACAGGCGGGCGCCCGCCCAGGACAGCACCCCCGCCACGACGAAGACGCCGGCCAGCACCCTGATGCGCAGCTCTTTCACAGTGTCCCTTCGGTTCCCCCGGCTCCGGCCCGGTTGTGCAGCCGTCTCGACCTTAACGGCTACTCGGGCAGCCGGAGTTCCAGGTCCGCGCGCGGCGCCACGCCCTCGCGGGTGACGGAGTCCAGCAGACCGGCGACGGGGCCGCGGCCGGGCAGCTGCGCCTCGGGGTCCAGGTCGTGCCAGGGGGCCAGGACGAAGGCGCGCTCGTGGGCGCGGGGGTGGGGGAGGGTGAGCTGCGGGTCGTCGGAGACGACGTCGGCGTACGACACGATGTCGACGTCGAGGGTGCGGGGGCCCCAGTGCTCGTCGCGGACGCGGTGGAAGGCCTCCTCGACCGCGTGGGCGCGCTCCAGGAGCGAGGAGGGCGGGAGGGTGGTCTTGAGGACCACGACCGCGTTGAAGTAGGCGGGCTGGCTGCCGGGCTCCACGCCCCAGGGCTCGGTCTCGTAGACGGGGGAGACGGCCTTGATGCGGACGCCGGGGGTGTCCTCCAGCGCGTCGATGGCTCCCTGGAGGGTCTCCAGGCGGTTGCCGAGGTTGGAGCCGAGGGCGACCACGGCCCGTTTGGGGTTGGAGAGGGTGGTGTCGGCGGCGTCGACCTTATCGACGACGGAGGCGGGTACCGGCTGTACGGTCGGGTCGCTGGGGCCCTTGAGGAAGGGTGCAGTCATACTCGGCTCCGGGTGATGGTGACGGTCACGTCGTCGAAGGGGACGGTGATCGGGGCGTCCGGCTTGTGGACGCAGACCTCGACCTGCCGGACCCCGTCGTGCTTCAGACATACCTGGGCGATGCGCTCGGCGAGTGTCTCGATGAGGTTGACGGGCTCGCCCTGGACGACGGCCACGACCTCCTCGGCCACGATGCCGTAGTGCACGGTCTTCGCCAGGTCGTCGTCGGCCGCGGCCGGCCGGGTGTCCAGGCCGAGGACGAGGTCCACGATGAAGGTCTGGCCCTCCTCGCGTTCCCTCGGGAACACCCCGTGATGCCCGCGGGCCTTCAGGCCGCGCAGCGCGACACGATCCACGCGAATCACTCCTGCAATCGTCGGTCCCGGCCGGTCCGTGCCGTGTGCGGGCGGCACACCGGCCTCGGTCGAATCTACCTGCGAGCCCGGGCGGGGCCGGGCCTCGGGGGCGTGGGCCCGGGCCGGGCCCGGCAGGATTCATCCGGCGTTTCCCCTGGGGAACCCGGTGGCTCACGGGTTGGTAGCCGCCCATACCCGCGGGTCCGTGATTCCAACCACTTCCTGGCACCTACCCACTCAGGCGGGGGTGTCGTCCTGCTCGTCCTCGTCGTTTTCGGCCAGAACCGGGGAAGCGTGGTGCGACCAGAGTTTCCACCCCGCGGGCGTGCGCCGGAACACGTTCGTGGCGACCACGAGCTGGCCGACGAGCGGGCCGAGCTCCTCGTCGCCCTTGGGGGCGGGGCCGCCGCTGAGGATGTTCTCCGTGCAGGTGACCAGGGCGGTGTCGCCGGTGACGGAGACGTGCACGTCGGTCAGGAAGAACTGGATGTAGTCGGTGTTCGCCATGATCAGCGCGTACGACCGGAGGACCTCGCCGCGGCCGGTGAGCACCGGCCAGCCGGGGTGCACGCAGGAGACCACGCCGCTGTCGGCCGGGTCGTGGTAGGTCTCGTCGACGCCCAGGTCGGAGGGGGTCAGCCAGAGCGACGCCAGTTCCTCGAAGTCGCCCCGTTCCAGTGCCTCGTAGAAGGCGGTGTTGGCGGCCTCGACCTGTTCGACGTCGGTGTGCGGGGCGCTCACCGGGTTCCTTCCGCGCCGGTGCGTGCCGCTGCGATGGCGCGGGCGACGCGTACCGCGTCCGCCGTGGCGCGTACCTCGTGCACGCGCACCGCCCACGCGCCGGCGTGCGCCGCGAGCGCGGAGACGGCCGCGGTGGCGGCGTCGCGCTCGCGTGCGGGCGGTGGCGGGCCGTCCGGGCCGGCCAGGACCCGGCCGAGGAAGCGTTTGCGGGAGGCGGCGACGAGCAGCGGGTGGCCGAGGGCGAGGACCCGGTCGAGGCCCGCGAGGAGCGCGAGGTCGTGCTCGGCGTCCTTGGAGAAGCCGAGGCCCGGGTCGACGACGACCCGGTCGGGGGCGATGCCGCCCGCCAGGACTGCCTCCACGCGCGCGTGCAGCTCGTCGACGACCTCGGTGACGACGTCGGTGTACTCACCGCGGACGTTGCCGCCCTGGAGGAAGCCCCGCCAGTGCATGACGACGAAGGGGGCGCCGGCGTCGGCGACGGCCGGGATCATGCGGGGGTCGGCGAGGCCGCCGCTGACGTCGTTGACGAGGGCGGCGCCGGCCGCGAGGGCCCGCTCGGCGACGGAGGCGCGCATGGTGTCGACCGAGACGGTGACGCCCTCGGAGGCCAGGCCGCGGACGACGGGGACGACACGGCGGAGTTCCTCGGCCTCGTCCACCCGGGTGGCGCCGGGGCGGGTCGACTCGCCGCCGACGTCCACCAGGTCCGCGCCCTCGGTGACCAGGTCGAGGCCGTGCTTGACGGCGGCCGTGGTGTCGAAGAAGCGGCCGCCGTCGGAGAAGGAGTCGGGGGTGACGTTCACGACTCCCATGACCGCGCAGCGGTCCCATTCCGGTAGGCCCGCCACGCGCCCGCGTCCGCTCTGGTTGCTCATATGGTCAGCGTAGGCCCAGGGGACGGCCGCCAGGCGCTGCGGCCCGGGTCGGTCCGGGCGGGTCACGCCGCTCTGACGCTCCGTTCCGTCGTCGTGCCGTGGGCGCACGGGCGGCGGCCGGCCGGGCGACGGCGGCGCAGGAAGCGCGGCAGCGGCAGGGCGAGGTTGACGAAGCCCTCGGCCTGCATGGCGGCGAAGCCGATGCGGGGCAGGTCGGCGGAGGCCCGGTAGACGACGAAGCGGGGTTCCCAGCGCGGCTGGAACTTGGCGTTGAACTTGTACAGCGACTCGATCTGGAACCAGCGGGAGAGGAACACCAGCAGCCCGCGCCAGGCGCGCAGCACCGGACCTGCGCCGATCTTCTCGCCGCGGGCCAGCGCCGAGCGGAACATGGCGAAGTTGAGGGAGACGCGCGCGATGCCGAACTTCGGGGCGGCCTGGAGGGCGGCCACGATGAGCAGTTCGTTCATACCGGGGTCGGCCGAGCGGTCGCGGCGCATGAGGTCGAGCGAAGCGCCGTCGGTGCCCCAGGGCACGAAGTGCAGGACGGCCTTCAGGTCGCCGTAGGGGCCCGGGTGGTCGTCCTGCTTGTGGGCGGTGGCGATGAGGCAGTCGCCGTCGGCGGGGTCGCCGACGCGGCCCAGGGCCATGGAGAAGCCGCGCTCGGTGTCGGTGCCGCGCCAGTCGTCGGCGGCGCGCCGGATGCGCTCCAGCTCGGCGTCGCCGAGGTCACGGACACGTCGTACCCGGGTTTCGTAACCGGCGCGCTCGATGCGTTTGACCATCTGGCGCACGTTGCGCATCGCGCGGCCGGCCAGGGAGAAATCCGCGACGTCCACCACCGCCTCGTCGCCCAGTTCGAGGGCGTCGAGCCCGGTCTCGCGGGTCCACACCTCGCCGCCGGTCTCGGAGCAGCCCATGACGGCCGGTGTCCAGGAGTGGGCCCTGGCCTCGTCCATGAACCGTTCGATGGCGCCGGGCCAGGCCTCGACGTCGCCGATCGGGTCGCCGCTGGCGAGCATCACGCCGGAGACCACGCGGTACGTCACGGCCGCCTTGCCGCTGGGGGAGAAGACGACGGCCTTGTCGCGGCGGAGCGCGAAGTGGCCGAGGGAGTCGCGGCCGCCGTGCCGCTCCAGCAGGGCGCGCAGGCGTGCCTCGTCCTCCTCGGTGAGCTGCGCGGCCGGGTGTTCGGGGCGGAAGGCCAGGTAGATGGTGGTGACGGCGGTGAGCAGGCCGAGGGCACCGAGCGAGAAGGCCACGGTCCAGGAGGCGTCGCCCTGGTAGTCGACCGGGCCCTCGAAGCCGAACAGGCCGTAGATGACGTGGGTGATGCGGTCGGCCAGGCTCGGGTCGCCGACCATGCGCTCGGTGTGGACGCTGACGATGAGCAGGCCCAGCAGGAGCGAGCCGGCGCTCATCAGCACGAAGTTGGCGAGCGCCCGCCAGCGGCTGCGCGGGTCGGGCAGGGCGTTGAACTGGTCGCGGTGGCGCAGCAGGGGTGCCAGCAGGGCCAGTGAGATCAGCACGCCCACGATCGAGTGCCGGTAGGTGAACTGCGCGACGGCACCGGCCGGCAGCAGGGCCACGGCCGCCCGCCAGGCCCGGCGCTTGCCGCGCTTGAGGCCGTGGGCGAGCAGCAGCAACAGCACGCCGGTGCTGAGGGACAGGGCGGCCGCGAACGGGCCGAGCGCGCCGGGCAGCACCTCGGCGATGGCGTGCATACGGCTGTGCCGGAAGCGTGGGAAGACGCCCGCGGCGATGTCCAGTACGCCCACCAGGGCACAGGCTCTGCCGACGAGGAGGGGGGCCGCCTCGGGGCGTGGTCCGCGCAGCAGGTGGCGCACGCGGCTCATCGGGCCGGTTCTGGCCGTGGCGCTTCCACGACTGGGAACCTCGCCCGACATTTCCTCATCTGTCCTGACAGACATCGCATCCCGTAGTTCTGCGAGAGACCTTGGATCCGGTGCCGATTCGGGCATCCGGCGACATTGCGCCCTCTAGGACGGTGTCTCGGGGGGAGAGGTTCACTCCCGTCGTCAAAGCCGTTTCAAAGGCCAAGGAAAGTCCGGGACAAGCCCTCGCGAAGGTGTGGGCGCTCAGGGAGGTCCCGGACGGGAAGCGCGGACAGGTAACCACCGATGGGTCTGGGTCTCACGAGCAACAAGGTGCTGGTGCTGGCGGTGCTGTCCGCCGTGCTGCTGTTCGCCGGAACGGTCTGGCTTTGGCCACGGCTGGCCCGGCGGAATTGGCGGGCCGTGGGCGGGCGGGTCGGCCTGCTGCTCGCCACACAGGTGGCGCTGTTCGTCGCGGTGGGGCTCGCCGCCAACCAGTCCTTCGGCTTCTACGCGAGCTGGGCGGACCTGTTCGGGCAGGAGCGGGACCAGGGCGTGGTCGTGGACCACACGCCGGGCGGCGGCCCGTTGCAGGTGGTCGGCTCGCGCCGGGTACCGGGGGCCGTCGGCGTGAGTGCCCGGGCGGGCGGCCGGATCCAGCAGATCGAGATCGTGGGCCGTAGGACGCACATCGCCACGCCCGCGTACGTCTATCTGCCGCCGGAGTACTTCCAGCCGCGGTACCGCACCCGTACGTTCCCCGCGGCCGTCGTGCTGACCGGCTACCCGGGCACGGCGTCGGCGCTGGTGGAGAAGCTCCACTACCCCCGCACGGCGCTGGAACTGGCCCGGGCGGGCCGGATGCAGCCGATGATCCTCGTGATGCTGCGGCCCACGGTGGCGCCGCCCCGGGACACGGAGTGCGTGGACGTCCCGGGCGGTCCGCAGACCGAGTCGTTCTTCGCCAGGGATCTGCCCGACGCGTTGCGCACGCACTACCGGGTGGCCGAAAAGCCGAGCGGTCTGGGCATCATCGGCAACTCGACGGGCGGCTACTGCGCCTTGAAGATCGCCATGCACCATCCCGATGTGTACGGCGCCGGGGCGGGCTTGTCCGCGTACTACAAGGCGCCGATCGACGCCACGACGGGCGATCTCTTCCAGGGTGACAAGGGGCTCCGGAATCGTGCCGACCTGTGGTGGTACCTCAAGCACAGGCCCGCTCCCGACACTTCACTGCTCGTCACCAGCAGCAGGTCCGGCGAGTCCAACTACAAGGACACGATGCGGTTCATAGAGCGGGTGGAGGCGACCGGGCGGACGCGGATCTCGTCGATCATCCTGGAAAGCGGCGGGCACAACTTCAACACCTGGCGGCGCGAGATTCCGGCGACGCTGGAGTGGATGGGCGGGCGGCTGAACGGCCGTTGAAAATGATCTTGGGAATTGGGTGAAGGGGTGATTCCACTTCTTCCCGAGTTCTGATGCCGTGTGAACGCTTCGGTGTGGCTTTGTTTTTGCGGGGTGGGTCACCATGATTCGCCTACGCGCGGTAAGTTTCTGGCCATGCCACGTGGACGTCACCGCCATTCCCCGCCCTTGCACAGGCTGCTTCCCCCGTCGGCGATCGCAGGCGTCTCCCTCGTCTGCGCCCTGGGGCCCTGGGTGTTCACGGAGCCGATGGTGCTCCGCGGGCTGGCCGCGGCCGCCGCGGTGACGGCGGTCGTCGGCGCGGTCGTGCTCCGCCGCTGGGACATCCAGGCGGGCAAACGCGTCGCCGACCTGACGCGCGCGCGGGCGAGCGACGAGTGGCGCTTCGAGGAGCGGGTCGCCGAACTGGAGGCCGACCTGGAGGAGTCCCGCGAGCTGCGCGCGAAGCTGGAGCAGCGGCTGCGCGCCAAGCGCACGGAACTGGCCGGGCTGCGCAACGAGCACGCCTCTCTGCTGCGCCGGTACGCCACCGCCGAGACCGAGCGCGCGAGCGTCCTGGAGGAACGCCGCGTGCTGGAGATCGAGGCGACGGCTCCGGTACGGGCCGCGCTGCCCGCGGGAGAGGCGCAGACGGCGGATGCACCGGCGGAGGCGGACGAGACGGCCGCAACCACCGGGGCGGAGGGCCTTGCCGCCGAGGAGCGGACCGCGATTCCGGCGGTGTTCTCGCCGGAGGGCTCCCGGCTGTTCCTGCGGGCCGCGGCGGCGCTCGCCCGGCTCGACAGCGACTCGGCCCCGGACCCGGACGGCGGCGGCGACGGCGACGGCGTACCGAAGGGCGACGGCGCGGAGCCCGCGGGCGACGACCGGAAGGACGACCAGCGGGAGCAGTCGAAGGAGGACGAGGCGCAGGGGCAGTCCGGGGCGGTCGCCGGGCACGAGCGCGCGACCGCCGGCACCTCCACCGCCGCCGAGGCCGAGCGGCTCGTGCAGCCTGCCTCCTCAGGTCACTACACCGTGCCGGCCGCCGTGGCCGTGGCACCGCAGACGCCGGTGCGGCGCCCCGTCTCCGAGGGCGGGTTCGACTTCTTCGGTACCAAGCAGGGCACGTCGCGGGCCGCCCTGGAGGCCGTACAGAACGAGGACTTGGCCGATGTCGTCGGCCAGGAGGCCCTGGCGCTGCACAAGGCCGAGGCAGAGGCCGGGTACAAGCCGGCGGACCCGGAGTCGCGCGGGATCGGCCAGGTGATCGACCTGACGGCGCACGACGAGACGGAGCAGATCGACGTGCAGGGGCTGCGGAGCGCGGTTTCCTGACGCCCACGCAGCAGAAAAGGCCCCCCGGCTGCGGCAGGGGGGCCTTCGTCGTCTCCGGTGGGTCACGCCATCCAGCGGTCCGGCCGCGCGTCCCTGCGCCCCGTCCGTGACCGCTCCGCCTGTGCCGCCAGCAGCTCGCGCGCCTCGGCCGCGTCCCGCAGCCTCGCCGTGACCGTCTTGTTCGCGCCCGTGTCCACCTGTACGTCGGCCACGCCCCGGGCGCGCTCCCACGGCCCCTGCGTCATCCGTACGCTCTGCACCTTCGCGTGCGGCACCAGTGCGAGGCTCCGCCGCAGCAGCCCTGACCGCGCCGCGAACACCGCGTCCGTGACGGCGAGCCCGTACCCGCGCCACCACACCGGCACGCACCACCGGGCGCGGCGCGGCGACGGCGACAGGTCCGCCTGCTCCGGCACGGTCACCCCGGGCAGCACGCGTGCGACGACGACCTCAGCGATCTCGCGCGGAGCGACCGGTACCAGCACGGAGTTGGAGGAGCCCGCCACGTCCAGCTCCACGCGCACCCAGCCGCGCCGCCGCCACAGCAGCGGCTCCACGATCCGCACGGTCTGCACCCGCCCCGGCGGCACCGTCTCATGGGCCCGGTCCAGCAGGCCGTGGTCGATGCGCAGCCCGTCGGGCGACTCGGCCACCGTCCAGTCGTACTCGCTGACGAACCGCCCCACGCTGCTCGCGCCCGCCGCGCCCAGCAGCGGCAGGGCGACGGCCAGGACCGTCCACACGCTCTCCGTGGCCAGCCACAGCAGCGGCGGCACGACGACCGCCGCTGCCAGCGACCCCCACGTCGCCCCGCTCAGCACCAGCGACACGGCGAGGACTCCGGGCGGCACCCGCAGCATCTGCCGGGACGGCGCCTCCCCGACCTCCTGCGCGGTCTCGGGCGCGAATCCCGCCGCCCGGGCGAGCAGTTCGGCCCGCAGCGCACCCGCCTCGTCCGCGCCCAGGAAGGCCAGCTCGTCCTTCTTGTCGGTGCCTATGACGTCGAGTCTGAGCTTGGCGACGCCCGCGACCCGCGCGAGCAGCGGCTGGGTGACGTCGATGGCCTGGATCCGCTCCAGCCGGATGTGCGCGGTGCGGCGGAAGACCAGCCCGGTGCGGATGCGCAGTTCGGTCTCGGTCACCGCGAAGTGCGTGAACCACCAGGAGCAGAAGCCGTACAGGGCGGCGGCCGGGAGGATCACGGCGAGGGCGATCAGCAGCGTGGTCGTGTTCAGCCGGGTCAGATGGCGCTGCGCCCCGTCGGGGTCGTGCACCGCCCAGCCGATCACCACGGCGACCGGCGCCCAGGCCCGCCTCAGCGGTGTGACGGGGTGCAGCCGCCGCTCGGCGATCCCGCTCTCGGCCTCGGTGGCCTCGGCGGCCTCGGGCGCCGTCACAGCCCCGCCGATCGGGCCTCGCCCAGCTCGGTGAGCCGGTCGCGCAGCCGTTCGGCCTCGGCCGGGTCCAGGCCCGGGATGGTCGCGTCGGTCGCCGCGGCGGCCGTGTGCAGCTGCACGCTGGCCAGCCCGAAGTGCCGCTCCACAGGCCCGGAGGTGACCTCGACCAGCTGCATGCGCCCGTACGGCACGACCGTCTCCTCGCGCCACAGCACACCGCGGCTGATCAGCAGGTCGTCGGCGCGCTCGGCGTACCGCCAGGAGCGCCAGTTGCGGCCGATCAGCACCCAGCCCCAGGCCATCAGCGCCAGCGGCGGCAGCGTGAACGCGGCCCAGGCGGGCCCGGCCAGCAGGCCCGGCACCAGCCCGGCGGCCAGGCTGATCAGCCCCAGCCACACCACCAGCAGCAACCGCCGCATCTTCAGCAGCCCGGGCGGCAACGCTATCCACACCGGCTCGTCCTCGACGGCGCCCGCGGCGTCGTGTCTCCCGGCGGCGCTCTGCGCCCCGACCGCGCTCGGTGTCTCGACGGCGGCCGGCGGTCTGGCAGCGGCTGGTGTTTCTGCCGCGGTTGGTGTTTCGGGGGCTGGTGTTTCGGAGGCGGCTGGTGTTCGGGCGGGCCCCGGTGTCGTGGCCGCGCCCCGCGTCTTGGCCGCGCCCCGCGTCTCGGCCGTGCTCTGCGTCTCGGCCGCGCCCCGCGTCTCGGCCGCGCCCCGCGTCTCGGCCGCGCTCTGCGTCTCGGCCGTGCTCTGCGTCTGGGCGGCGGC
>NZ_WWIQ01000060.1:101753-104883 GCF_009862985.1 Streptomyces sp. SID5464
CGCCCGGCGTCTTGACGGCGTCCGGCGTTCCCGCCGCCTCCTGCGTCTCCGCAGCCTCCCGCGTCTCCGCCGCGCCCTGAGTCCCCGCCGCGCTCTGCGTCTCCGCCGCGCCCTCTGTCCCCGTCGGCCCCGTGTCCTGCGGACTCCCCGTCTCCATGAGGCCAGCGTACGTAGGAGAGACTGTGTCCATGACTCCTACGACGGAGACCATGGTCGGAATCGGCGGCGCCGCGGAGAGCACCGACATGGTGCTCAACATCGGGCCGCAGCACCCGTCCACGCACGGCGTGCTGCGGCTGAAGCTCGTCCTGGACGGCGAGCGCATCGCGCACGCGGAGCCCGTGATCGGCTATATGCACCGGGGCGCGGAGAAGCTGTTCGAGGCGCGCGACTACCGCCAGATCATCATGCTCGCCAACCGCCACGACTGGCTGTCGGCCTTCTCCAACGAGCTGGGCGTGGTGCTCGCCGTGGAGCGGATGCTCGGCATGGAGGTCCCCGAGCGCGCGGTGTGGCTGCGCACGCTGCTCGCCGAGCTGAACCGCGTGCTCAACCACCTGATGTTCCTCGGCTCGTACCCGCTGGAGCTCGGTGGGATCACCCCGATCTTCTACGCCTTCCGGGAGCGCGAGGAGCTCCAGCACGTCATGGAGGAGATCTCCGGCGGGCGGATGCACTACATGTTCAACCGCGTCGGCGGTCTCAAGGAGGACCTGCCGGCCGGGTGGACCACGCGCGCGCGTACCGCCGTCGCCGATGTGCGGTCCCGGATGGACCGGTTCGACGACCTGGTGCTCGGCAACGAGATCTTCCGGGGCCGCACCCGGGGCGTGGGCAGGCTCACGCCCCAGGCCGTGCACGCGTACGGGGTGAGCGGGCCGATCGGGCGCGCCTCGGGCGTCGACTTCGACCTGCGCCGGGACGAGCCGTACCTCGCCTACGGCGACCTCCAGGACACCCTGAAGGTGGTGACCCGGCAGGAGGGCGACTGTCTCGCCCGCTTCGAGTGCCTCCTGGAGCAGACGCACAACGCGCTGGACCTGGCCGACGCCTGCCTCGACCGGCTCGCCGAACTGCCGCCCGGGCCCGTCAACCAGCGGCTCCCGAAGGTCCTGAAGGCACCCGAGGGCCACACCTACGCCTGGACCGAGAACCCGCTCGGCATCAACGGCTACTACCTGGTCAGCAAGGGCGAGAAGACGCCGTACCGGCTGAAGCTGCGCTCGGCCTCGTACAACAACATCCAGGCGCTGACGGAGCTGCTGCCGGGGACGCTGGTCGCGGACATGGTGGCGATCCTGGGGTCGATGTTCTTCGTCGTGGGCGACATCGACAAATAGCGTCCTGCCGGCAGGCAGCGGCCCCCTGTCGACAAGCGGCGGCGTCCTGTCGGCAGGCAGCGGCCTATCGACAGGCAGCGTCCTGGAGAGGGTCCGCGATCCCGACCGGCTGCACCAGCCACCCGAAGTCGCCGAGGCCGCCCGCCGAGGTGAGCTCGGCGGCCTCGCCGGCGCCGGCGAGGGCGCGTACATAGGCGGCGGGGTCGGTGGACGCCAGTGTGAGCGGGGGGCGCGCGCCGGTCACGCCGAGGGCGCGCAGTGCCTCCCGCTGCGGGAGCAGACGCCCGCCGGGCAGCACACACGCGTCGAGTGCGACATGGGCCGTGATGTCGCACGAGCCGTCCGGCACGGCCGCCGTCTCGCGGCCCTCACGGAAGCCGGTGAGCGTCCCGAACGGCGGCCGCTCGTCCGCCGTGTGCGCGTAGTCCACGGCGACGGCGAGCCCCCGGTCGAGCGTCGCGACCGCCGACGCCCAGGCCTCGTCCCTGGGCAGGCCGATCTCGGCCCGCAGCCCCGCCTCGCCGGACAGCGGCCACCATCGCGCCAGCCACCGCGCCTGCGCCCCGTCGACCGGCTCCCCCAGCCGTTCGGTCCCGTCCTCCCGGACCAGCACCAGCCGCGCCACGCCTGCGGAGTCCGTCTCGGCGACCTCCACCGGTACGTTGTCCAGCCATTCGTTGGCGAACAGCAGCCCGGTCGTGCCCCGCGGCGGCTCGGCCAGCCACTCGATCCGGTGATCGAGCCCGTCGGGCCGCCCGGCGACTTCGACGGCGTACGCGCGTGTGCGGGCCGCCACGTCGGCCGGTAGTGCGGCGAGCACCCCGGCGGCCAGTTCGCCCCGCCCGGCCGCCATGTCGACGAAGTCCAGCGTCGCGGGTCGTCCCAGCGCCTCGTCGACCCGGCGCAGCAGCCCCGCCACCGCCCCGGCGAACAGCGGCGACGCGTGCACGGACGTACGGAAGTGCCCGGCCGGGCCCTCAGCCCGGCGGTAGAAGCCGCCCGGCCCGTACAAGGCCTCCTGAGCCGCCGCCCGCCACCCGCGCCACTGCGGTGCCCCGCGTCCCTGAGGTCCCTCGGCCCTCGTCACTGCTGTCACGGGCCCAGGCTATGCGGACACAACGAACGCAACTCCACCTTGCGGAGTACGCGCGCCCGGTGCGGATCGGCCCTCCGGTTGACCCCTGCACCTATCCCGCTTCCCTACGCTGGGTTACGTGCAGCGCCTCTATGACTTCCTCCGCAGGCACCCGATGTGGGTCGACGGCTCGTGGGCCGTGGTCCTCCTCGGGATTTCCGTGGTCGGCGGAGCGTCGGGCGGATTCGGCCCCCCGGCCGTCGCCGTTCCGCTCTCGCTGCTGTTGTGCCTGGTGGTCGCGCTGCGCCGCCGCATGCCGGAGAAGATGCTGCTGCTCGCGACCGCGGTCGGTGTGGCCCAGCTGATCACCGATGTCGAGATGGGTCCCTTCGACTTCGCCATGCTGGTGATCGTCTACACGGTCGCGGCGGAGGGCGCGCGCTGGGCCTCCCGCTTCGCGCTGGTCGCCGGCCTGTGCGCCGCCCCCGTGGCTCACCTGCGCTGGCCGAACGGCCAGACGAGCGTCGCGGCCGGCATCGCCGCGGCGGTCTTCATGACCGTGCCCTTCGCCCTCGCCTGGGTGCTCGGTGACTCCATCCGCACCCGCCGCGCCTACTTCGCGCAGCTGGAGGAACGGGCCGCCCGTCTGGAGAGGGAGCGCGAGGCACAGTCCAAGGTCGCCGTCGCCGCCGAACGCGCCCGCATCGCCCGCGAG
>NZ_WWIQ01000060.1:104980-114763 GCF_009862985.1 Streptomyces sp. SID5464
GTCCAAGGTCGCCGTCGCCGCCGAACGCGCCCGCATCGCCCGCGAGCTGCACGACGTCGTCGCGCACAACGTCTCGGTGATGGTGGTGCAGGCCGACGGCGCCGCCTACGTCCTCGACGCCGCGCCCGACCAGGCGAAGAAGGCCCTGGAGACCATCTCCTCCACCGGTCGCCAGGCCCTCGCCGAGATGCGCCGGCTGCTCGGCGTGCTGCGCACCGGGGAGCACGAGGAGGCCGGCGAGTACGTGCCGCAGCCCGACGTCCAGCAGATCGAGGACCTCGTCGAGCAGTGCCGCGGGCACGGACTGCCCGTCGACTTCAAGGTCGAGGGCACCCCCCGCCCGCTGCCCAGCGGCGTCGAGCTCACCGCCTACCGCATCGTGCAGGAGGCGCTCACCAACACCCGCAAGCACGGCGGGCCCAACGCGGGCGCGAGTGTGCGCCTGGTGTACTTCGACGACGGCCTCGGCCTGCTCGTCGAGGACGACGGCAAGGGCGCCCCGCACGAGCTGTACGAGGAGGGCGGGTTCGACGGCCAGGGACACGGCCTGATCGGCATGCGGGAACGGGTCGGCATGGTCGGCGGCACCCTGGACGCCGGCCCGCGCCCGGGCGGAGGATTCCGCATCAGTGCCCTGCTGCCGCTCAAACCCGCGCACTGACGTCGTGCACGCCCCTCGCTGACACCTGTAACGACCCCATGCAACGACCCCATATGGAAGAGGCCAGATGACGATCCGCGTGATGCTCGTCGACGACCAGGTGCTGCTGCGCACCGGGTTCCGGATGGTGCTCGCCGCCCAGCCGGACATGGAGGTCGTGGCGGAGGCGGGCGACGGTGTCGAGGCCCTCCAGGCGCTGCGGGAGACCGAGGTCGACGTGGTGCTGATGGACGTCCGCATGCCGAAGCTCGACGGGGTGGAGGCGACCCGCCGGATCTGCGCGGACACCGACCCGCCGAAGGTGCTCATCCTGACCACCTTCGACCTCGACGAGTACGCCTTCTCCGGGCTGAAGGCGGGCGCCTCCGGCTTCATGCTCAAGGACGTGCCGCCCGGGGAGCTCCTCGCCGCGATCCGCGCCGTGCACAGCGGTGACGCGGTCGTCGCGCCCTCCACCACCCGGCGGCTCCTGGACCGCTTCGCGCCGATGCTGCCGGGCACCGGGAAGCAGCCCCAGCACCAGGAGCTGGAGCGGCTCACGGGGCGTGAGCGCGAGGTCATGGTGCTGGTCGCGCAGGGCCTGTCCAACGGCGAGATCGCGGCCCGGCTCGTGCTGTCCGAGGCGACCGTGAAGACGCACGTGGGCCGCATCCTGACCAAGCTGGGGCTCAGGGACCGGGTGCAGGTCGTGGTGCTGGCCTACGAGACGGGGCTGGTGCGGGCCGGCGGGCACGGCTGACCCGGACGCCCGGGCCCGCTACCTGAGGATCCCCTCCAGGAACTCGCTGCCGAGCCGGGCCACCATCGTCACGTCAAGCTGGTGCAGGACGTAGCGCCCCCGGCGGCGGGTGGTGATCAGGCCCGCCTTCTTCAGCACCGCCAGATGCCGGGATATCTCCGGGGCCGTCATGCCGTGCACCTGCGCCAGCTCGCCGGTGGTGTACGCGCTGCGGGCCAGATAGCGGCACATGCGCATGCGTACGGGGTGGGACAGCGCGGTCATGCGCAGGGCCAGCTGCTCCAGCGTGGGCGGGGCGGCGAGCTCGGGGGAGCCGGCCGGGTAGTGCAGCACCGGCTGCCAGCCGTGCCGGTGCAGGACCATCAGGTGCGGCCAGCCCAGGCTCGTCGGGACGAGCAGCAGGCCGTCCTCGCCCGTGGCCGTACGGCCCTCGCCCAGCTTGTCGACCGTGATTTCGGCGGCGGCCTCGTCGAGCGTCACCGCCGGGGACACCGCGGCGAGCGCCTCGGCCAGGCCCCGGTGTCTGAGCAGGTCCGTCTTGTGGCGGGCGTCCGCCGCGAGCTGGTGGCGCAGCCGGGACCACGTCTCCGCGAAGAACGCCTCGTCGCAGTCCTGGAGGAACTGCCGCAGCCAGGCCCGGATCCTGGGCGGGTCCGCCAGCAGCCGTTCGCTGAACCGCAGTTGCTGCGGTCCCCGCGCGGCGGCCAGGTCCAGGGAGCGGCGGCGCACCTCCGCGTCGGTCAGTGCGGTGGGTCCGCACGTGCCGTACCCGACGGCACAGGTGAACTCCAGCGCGGCATCCACGAACTGTTCGTCCGTCAGCTTGTCCAGCAGGTCCAGTTCGTCGGCGAGGGTGGCGCCCGGCAGGGTGCCCGGGCCCGGTATGCCGGCGTACGGCAGGAACAGGTCCGAGAACGTCGTCCGCCACAGGAAGTCGGCCTCGCACATCCGGTCGGCCAGATGCGGGTCGAGCCGGGCGGTCACGCCCGTCACCCAGCCCTGGAGGCCCGGGTGGTGTCCCGGCTCGGACAGCGCGTGCAGCGCCATGCCCAGCTCGGCCAGGGGCGAGGGCACGACGGCCACACTCTCCGGCCGCATCCCGGCGATGTCGATGTGCACGCTCATGCCTTCATGGTGCACCCCGCCACCGACAACGCCCCCGTCGTTTGACGGGCCTCGTCAATCGACGCGACGTCGCCCTCGGTTCGGGGGCACTGTGGGACCACCGGGGCAGCCGCGGAGCCTTCGGACCTCCATCACCCCGTCCCGCAGAGGCGATCCACCATGAGCATCACGCAGCAGCACCTCCTCGACGCCTACCGCGCCCGGCAGCACGACGAGCCCGCCCCGCCCGCTCCCGGCGCGCATGACTGGCAGGTCGTACGGGAGTGGCGCGACGAGCGGCAGTTCCGGGCGGTCCTGGCGGGCCGCCCGGCCCGGCACCGGTTCCGGGTCGCCCTGAACCGGTGGCGGCGGCGCCCTACCTGACCTCCCCCGGCAGCCGGGCCACGAACTCCGCCACCGCGCTCTTGACGTCCTCGGCGGTCCACTCCAGCCCGGCGGACCGCACATGCACCTCCGTGAACGCCAGGCCGGGGCCGCGCCGGTCCCAGGCGAAGGAGAACAGGACGGTGCCGGTCTCCTCGGCCGTCCGCACCGCCGCCTCCGAGAGGACGTCGGCGTCGTACGGCAGCCACACCTGGAAGTCGTGGGTGTGCGGCACCTCCGGGTGCACGCGCGCCCACGGCACCCCGACCGCGGCGAACCCCTCGCGCAGCGCGGTGGCCACCACGCGCGCGTGGGCGACGTACTCCGGCAACCGGGGCAGTTGCCGCTCCAGCCCGAGCAGTGCCGACAGAGCCGTCGGGAACTGCTGGAAGACCAGGCCGCCGTACCGGTGCCGCCAGGCCTTCGCCTCCTCCACGAGCTCCCTCGGCCCGGCGAGTGCCGCACCGCCGAACGCGTCCAGGGACTTGTAGAACGACACGTAGACGCTGTCGGCCAGGCCCGCGATCTCCTCCAGGGACCGGCCGAAGTGGACCGTGGACTCCCACAGGCGGGCCCCGTCGAAGTGCACCACGGCGTCCCGCTCCCGCGCTGCCGCCACCACCTCGGTGAGCTCCTCCCAGGAGGGCAGCACGAAACCGGCGTCCCTCAGGGGCAGTTCCAGCATCAGCGCCCCGAAGGGTTCCTCGAAGTCGCGCACCTCGGCGGCGGTGGGCAGCCGCGGCTCGCTGGCCACGCGCACCGGCCGCAGGCCGCCGACCTCGCTGAACGCGTTCCGCTCGTGCACCTCGGGATGGCTGAGCGCGTGCAGGGCGACGGTCGGGTTGCCGGTCCGGCCCGCCCAGCAGCGCAGTGCCACCTGCTGGGCCATCGTGCCCGTCGGGAAGAACGCGGCGGCCTCGGTGCCGAGCAGTGCGGCGACCTTCGTCTCCAGCGCCTCGACGACGCCGTCGCCGTACACGTCGGACCGCTCGTCCAGGTCGTACAGGTCCGCCGCGCCGTCCAGTGCCGCCAGCCGCTCCCGGAGCGACTTGTGGAAGGCGAAGCGCGCGAACACGCGCCGTGCGCCGTGGTGTGCGGCCAGCCGCCGCTCACGGAGCTGCGACCTCCGGTCCTCAACAGTCCGGTCCTCGTCAGGCCGGCCCGCTTTCGGCCCGTCCTCGTCCAGCCGGTCCTCGTCAGGCCGTTGCCCGGTCGCCTGCGCGCCCTGTCCCGCCATGTCATTCATGGCCGGATCATCCCGCGCGCGGGTGCCGGCGGGCACCCGGATTTCCGTACGCCCGTGCACCCGCGCGGTGTCCACCGCAATGCACACCCTGTGGACAACCGAACGCCCCTCGAACCGATCGCGTTAACATGACGAGAAATCGTCCGGTACCCGGAGCGGACTGGAACGGGAAGGCCGCCGTCGAGTGAACACAACCCCACAGCCAGACCCCAAGGACCGCCCCGCGCGGCTCACCGTCGGCGTCGTCGGCGCCGGCCGCGTGGGACCCGCACTGGCCGCGTCCCTCCAGCTCGCCGGGCATCGCCCGGTCGCCGTCTCCGCGGTCTCCGACGTCTCCCGGCGCCGCGCCGCGCAACTGCTGCCCGACGTGCCGGTGATGCCGCCCGCCGAGGTCCTCCAGCGGGCCGAGCTGGTCCTGCTGACGGTTCCCGACGACGCCCTGCCCGAACTGGTCGCGGGCCTCGCCGACACCGGGTCCGTACGGCCGGGACAACTGCTCGTGCACACCTCCGGGCGGTACGGCGCGCGGGTGCTCGACCCCGCCCTGCGCGCGGGCGCCCTGCCGCTGGCCCTGCACCCCGCGATGACCTTCACCGGCACGCCCGTGGACGTCCAGCGACTGGCCGGCTGCTCCTTCGGCGTCACCGCGCCCGAGGAGCTGCGGCTGGCCGCGGAGGCCCTGGTCATCGAGATGGGCGGCGAGCCGGAGTGGATCGCCGAGGAGAACCGGCCGCTCTACCACGCGGCCCTGGCGCTCGGCGCCAACCACCTGGTCACCCTGGTCGCCCAGTCCCTGGAGCTGCTGCGCTCGGCCGGTGTCGCGGCCCCCGACCGGATGCTCGGCCCGCTGCTCGGCGCGGCCCTGGACAACGCCCTGCGCTCCGGCGACGCGGCCCTCACGGGCCCTGTCGCGCGCGGGGACGCGGGCACGGTCGCCGCGCACGTCACCGAGCTGCGCCGGCACGCCCCGCAGGCCGTCGACGGCTACCTGGCGATGGCCCGCGCGACCGCCGACCGGGCCCTGGCCCACGGCCTGCTGAAGCCGGAGCTCGCCGAGGACCTCCTCGGGGTACTCGCCCACGGGACCGACGGCACCGAAGGGGACGCCCGATGACCACCACCCTGCTCAGCACGGCCGGTGAACTGCACGCACGCGCGCGTGCGGGCCGCCGCGCCGTGGTGATGACCATGGGCGCGCTGCACGAGGGCCACGCCACGCTGATCCGCACCGCGCGTGCCCTCGCCGGGCCCGACGGCGAGGTCGTCGTCACCGTCTTCGTCAATCCGCTCCAGTTCGGCGCGGGCGAGGACCTCGACCGCTACCCGCGCACCCTGGACGCCGATGTGAAGCTGGCCGGGGAGTCCGGCGCGGACGTCGTGTTCGCCCCGGCCGTCGACGAGGTCTACCCCGGCGGCGAGCCCCAGGTCCGCATCACGGCGGGCCCCATGGGCGAGCGGCTGGAGGGCGCCTCCCGCCCGGGCCACTTCGACGGCATGCTCACGGTCGTCGCCAAGCTGCTGCACCTGACCCGCCCCGACGTCGCCCTGTACGGCCAGAAGGACGCCCAGCAGCTCGCCCTGATCCGCCGCATGGTGCGGGACCTGAACTTCGGCGTGGAGATCGTCGGCGTCCCCACCGTGCGCGAGGAGGACGGCCTGGCCCTGTCCAGCCGCAACCGCTACCTCTCGCCCGCCGAGCGGCGCACCGCCCTCGCGCTGTCCAGTGCCCTGTTCGCGGGCCAGGACCGGCACGCCGCGCAGGAGGCGCTGCGCGCCCGGGCCCGCGAGGTGCCCGCCACACGCGCGCGTGCGGAGGCGCTCAGCGCCATAGGGGAGTCCCGCGCGGCGGCGGACGCGCACGCCGTCGCGACGGCCGTCCCGGGCGGCCCGGCCGGCGTCCGCGCGGCCGCCCGCCAGGTCCTCGACGAGGCCGCCCGCCTCGATCCGCCGCTCGTGCTGGACTACCTCGCCCTGGTCGACCCGTCCGACTTCACCGAGATCGGGGACGACTTCACCGGCGAGGCGGTCCTCGCCGTCGCCGCCCGGGTCGGGACGACCCGGCTGATCGACAACATTCCCCTCACCTTCGGAGCCGCCTCGTGACCAGCACAGGCATACGCCTGCACGCGCCCGCCCCCGGGTGGTCCATCTCCGCGGACGTGGTCGTCGTCGGCTCCGGCGTCGCCGGCCTCACGGCCGCCCTGCGCTGCGAGGCGGCCGGCCTCACCACCGTGGTCGTCACCAAGGCCCGCCTGGACGACGGCTCCACCCGCTGGGCCCAGGGCGGCATCGCCGCGGCCCTCGGCGAGGGCGACACCCCCGACCAGCACCTGGACGACACCCTGGTCGCCGGCGCGGGCCTGTGCGACGAGGAAGCGGTCCGCATCCTCGTCACCGAGGGCCCCGACGCCGTACGCCGCCTCATCGAGACCGGCGCCCAGTTCGACGAGTCCTCCGAGGGCGGCCTGGAACTCACCCGCGAGGGCGGCCACCACCGCCGCCGCATCGCCCACGCCGGCGGCGACGCCACCGGTGCCGAGATCTCCAGGGCCCTGGTCGAGGCGGTACGCGCGCGTGGTCTGCGCACCGTCGAGAACGCGCTCGTCCTGGACCTCCTCACGGACGCCGAGGGCCGCACGGCAGGCGTCACCCTGCACGTCATGGGCGAGGGACAGCACGACGGCGTGGGCGCGGTCCACGCCCCGGCGGTCGTCCTGGCGACCGGCGGCATGGGCCAGGTCTTCTCGGCGACGACCAACCCGTCCGTCTCCACGGGCGACGGCGTCGCCCTGGCGCTGCGCGCGGGCGCCGAGGTGAGCGACCTGGAGTTCGTCCAGTTCCACCCCACGGTCCTCTTCCTGGGCCCCGACGCGGAGGGCCAGCAGCCCCTGGTCTCCGAGGCGGTGCGCGGCGAGGGCGCCCACCTGGTCGACGCCGACGGCGTGCGCTTCATGCTCGGCCGGCACGAACTGGCCGAGCTCGCGCCCCGCGACATCGTCGCCAAGGGCATCACGCGCCGCATGCAGGAGCAGGACGCCGAGCACATGTTCCTCGACGCCCGGCACTTCGGCGCCGACATGTGGGAGCACCGCTTCCCGACGATCCTCGCCGCCTGCCGCGCCCACGGCATCGACCCGGTCACCGAGCCCATCCCGGTCGCCCCGGCCGCCCACTACGCCTCCGGCGGCGTCCGCACCGACTCCCGGGGCCGTACGACCGTCCCCGGCCTGTACGCGTGCGGCGAGGTCGCCTGCACCGGCGTGCACGGCGCCAACCGCCTGGCCTCCAACTCCCTCCTCGAAGGCCTGGTCTACGCCGAGCGCATCGCGGCCGACATCGCCGCGAGCCACGCGGAGACCGGCCTCCACGCGCGCGTGCCGCAGCCCCTGCCCTACCCGGAGACCCCCGAGCACCCCCTGCTCACCCCGGAGGCCCGCTTCACGATCCAGCGGATCATGACGAACGGGGCCGGTGTCCTGCGCTCGGCGGAGTCCCTCGCCAAGGCCGCCGACCAGCTCCAGCAGCTGCACACCGACGCCCGCGACGCCCTCGCCGAGAACGGCAAGACGGCCGAGGCCGGCGTCGACACCTGGGAGGCCACCAACCTGCTGTGCGTGGCCCGCGTCCTGGTCACCGCGGCCCGGCTGCGCGAGGAGACCCGGGGCTGCCACTGGCGCGAGGACCGCCCCGAGCGCGACGACACCACCTGGCGGCGCCACATCGTCGTACGCCTGAACCCGGACCGCACGCTGGCCGTGCACACCACGGACACCACACACTTCCCTACGACCCTCCCGCCCAAGGCCCCCCAGGAGCAGTGACCGACGTGAGCACCCCCGACCTTCCCCTCGCCTCGTCCGGAGGCTGCGGCGACGGCTGCGCCTGCGGCGCGGACGACGAGGCGTACCTGGAGTGCGGCCTGGACCCCGCACTCGCCCAGCTCCTGGCCGACGCCGGCCTCGACCCCGTCGAGGTCGAGGACATCGCCAACGTGGCCCTCCAGGAGGACCTGGCCCACGGCGTGGACGTGACGACGGTGGCGACGATCCCCGAGGACGCGGTGTCCACCGCAGACTTCACCGCACGCGAGGCGGGCGTCGTGGCCGGCCTCCGCGTCGCCGAAGCGGTCATCTCGGTCGTCTGCGAGGAGGAACTCGAGATCGAGCGCCACGCGGAGGACGGCGACCGCGTCGAGGCGGGCCAGAAGCTCCTCTCGGTCACCACCCGCACCCGCGACCTCCTCACGGCCGAGCGCAGCGCGCTGAACATCCTGTGCCGCCTGTCGGGCATCGCGACGGCCACGCGGGCGTGGGCGGACGTCCTGGACGGCACGAAGGCCAGGGTCCGCGACACCCGCAAGACGACCCCCGGCCTGCGCAGCCTCGAGAAGTACGCGGTCCGCTGCGGCGGCGGCGTCAACCACCGGATGTCCCTCTCGGACGCGGCCCTCGTCAAGGACAACCACGTGGTCGCCGCGGGCGGCGTCGCCCAGGCCTTCACGGCCGTACGGGATCGCTTCCCCGACGTGCCCATCGAGGTCGAGGTCGACACCCTGCACCAGCTCCGCGAGGTCCTGGACGCCGGCGCCGACCTGATCCTCCTGGACAACTTCACGCCGGGCGAGTGCGAGGAGGCGGTCGCCCTCGTCCAGGGCCGCGCCGCCCTGGAGGCCTCGGGCCGCCTGACCCTCGACAACGCCAAGGCGTACGCGGACACGGGCGTCGACTACCTGGCCGTCGGAGCCCTCACCCACTCCTCGCCGATCCTGGACATCGGCCTGGACCTGCGGCCGGCGGAGTAGGGGAGCGGGTACGGGCCATGCTGCTGACCATCGACGTAGGCAACACCCACACCGTCCTGGGCCTGTTCGACGGCGAGGACATCGTCGAACACTGGCGCATCTCCACGGACGCGCGCCGCACCGCCGACGAGCTGGCGGTCCTCCTCCAGGGCCTGATGGGCATGCACCCGCTGCTCGGCGACGAACTGGGCGACGGCATCGACGGCATCGCCATCTGCGCGACCGTCCCCTCGGTCCTGCACGAGCTCCGCGAGGTGACGCGCCGCTACTACGGCGACGTCCCGGCGGTCCTCGTCGAACCGGGCGTCAAGACGGGCGTCCCGATCCTCATGGACAACCCCAAGGAGGTCGGAGCGGACCGCATCATCAACGCGGTCGCGGCGGTCGAGCTCTACGGCGGCCCCGCGATCGTGGTCGACTTCGGCACGGCGACGACGTTCGACGCGGTCAGCGCGCGCGGCGAGTACGTCGGCGGGGTCATCGCCCCCGGCATCGAGATCTCCGTCGAGGCCCTGGGCGTCCGCGGCGCCCAGCTCCGCAAGATCGAGGTGGCCCGGCCCCGCAGCGTCATCGGCAAGAACACGGTCGAGGCGATGCAGTCGGGCATCATCTACGGCTTCGCCGGCCAGGTCGACGGGGTCGTCAACCGCGTGGCCCGGGAGCTGTCGGAGGACCCGGACGACGTCACGGTCATCGCGACGGGCGGCCTGGCCCCGATGGTCCTGGGCGAGTCGTCGGTCATCGACGAACACGAGCCCTGGCTGACGCTGATCGGGTTGAGACTGGTGTACGAGCGGAACGTGTCGCGTATGTGACTGCAGTTGTTGCCGGGGCAGGGTGGGTCCGCA
>NZ_WWIQ01000060.1:114859-115656 GCF_009862985.1 Streptomyces sp. SID5464
CGCCCACCCGTGCCGCCCCGGGGCGCTCCCTGCTCGCAGAGCTTGGCGGAGGCACGACTGCCCGCAGCCAGGACAACCCCGACGTACCCCCGGCGCGGCCCCGATCCACCGCCGCCGCGTAGGCGCAAGCGCCGCCCACCCGGGTGGTCCCCGGCGCCACACCCGCCCGCTATGCGGTATTTGTCTGATTAGCGCGTATCGTCGCTGCATGCCCACGCCATACGGATCCCGCGGCGGCATGGCGTTCGGCGTGGAGGAGCTGCGTGTGCTCCGCCGCGCTCTCGCCCTCGCCCTCCACCCCACCTCCGCCTCGGCCGACGACGTCCAGGACTGCCTCCGCCTCGCAGAGTCGCTCGACGAGGCGATGCGGGAGGGCGTCAGGCTGCGTGCCTTCCTCGTGGCCGACCTCGGCCGGTACCGCGCCGCCCTCCCCGGCACCGCCGCCGGCTACCTCACGCTCCTGGACGAGGCACTGGGCGCCGGGTACCGCCCCCACCCCGACGACCTCGCCGCCCTCAGCGCCCTGCGCGGCAACCCCACGGCGGCCGCCCTCCTGGACCGCTGCCACCTGCTCGTCGGCCGGTTGTCCGCACGCACCCGCGCGAACACCCGTCCGCACACCCGCTCGTCGGCCGCTCGCCCGGCCGCGCCCAGTACCCCAACCGTTCCCCATTCCCGCACCCGCCTCCGCCTCCTCCCCCTCCCCGGCGGCCTCGCCGACGCCGCCGGGAACACCCCGGAGAAGCAGCCCGAGAAGAAGCCCGCACGGAAGCCGGCCTGTCTCTTATACACATCTC
>NZ_WWIQ01000061.1:0-54863 GCF_009862985.1 Streptomyces sp. SID5464
GAGGGCCGACTCGACCAGGGCCTCGGGGGTCGCCTTGCCGTACTTCTGGAGGAGGCGCTTGTCGAGGGAGCCCGCGTTGACGCCGATGCGGATCGGGGTGCCGTGGTCCCGGGCCGCCTTGGCGATCTCCTTGACCTTGTCGTCGAACTGCTTGATGTTGCCGGGGTTGACGCGGACCGCAGCGCAGCCGGCCTCGATCGCGGCGAAGACGTACTTCGGCTGGAAGTGGATGTCGGCGATGACGGGGATCTGCGACTTGCGGGCGATGGTCGCGAGCGCGTCGGCGTCGTCCTGGGTCGGGCAGGCGACCCGGACGATCTGGCAGCCGGAGGCGGTGAGTTCGGCGATCTGCTGGAGGGTGGCGCCGATGTCGGACGTACGCGTCGTCGTCATCGACTGGACCGAGACGGGGGCGTCTCCGCCGACGGCCACGGATCCGACCTGGATCTGCCGGCTCTTCCGGCGCTCGGCGAGCTTGGTCGGAACGGACGGCATGCCGAGAGAAATCGCAGTCATCTGCTGTGCAACCCCAAGTCGTGGATCAAGGTCCGGTCCCGTGAGCAGCGGGCTCCGAGCTTCGAGATTACGGCACATGGCTGGGCGGGGGCACATCCCGCCCGCGTTGCCACTCGATGGAGGGGCGGCCCGGCACGAAGCATGCCGGGCCGCCACGAACGCCGTATGACTAGGAGATTCTCACCGGGTTAACCACGTCCGCGATCAGCACCAGGATCGTGAAGCAGATGAAGATCCCGGCGACCACATAGGCGACGGGCATGAGCTTCGCCACGTCGAAGGGGCCCGGGTCCGGCCGGCGCAGGACCTTGGCCGTGTTGCGGCGCAGCGACTCCCACAGGGCGCCCGCGATGTGGCCGCCGTCGAGCGGCAGCAGCGGGAGCATGTTGAACAGGAACAGGGAGAGGTTGAAGCCGGCGACCAGCATGAGGGCCATGGCCAGCTGCTGGGTCGGCGGGATGTCCAGGGTGAAGATCTCGCCGCCGACGCGGGCCGCGCCGACCACGCCCATCGGGGAGTCGGCCTCGCGCGGGGCGCCGTCGAAGGCCGCGTTCCACAGGGCCGGGACCTTGCCGGGGAGGGCGGCGAGGGAGTCGACGGCCTCGCCGATCCGGTCGCCCATCCAGGTCACGGACTCGCCGAAGTCCTGCTTGACCACACCGGTGGCGGCGCTGAAGCCGAGGAAGCCGGCCTGGACGTACTGGCCCTCGACGATCTGTCCGCCGGAGTCCTTCTTGGCGACCTGGTTGGTGGCGATCTTCGCGTGCAGGGTGACGTCCTGGCCCTTGCGGTCGACGACGATCGGCACCTCCTTGCCGGGGTTGGCGCGGATCAGGTCGGACAGCTTGTTCCAGTCGTCGGTCTTGACGCCGTTGAAGGAGACGATCTTGTCGCCCGCCTTGAGGCCCGCGGCGGCGGCCGGGCTGGCCGGGTCGCCCTTCTCGCACTTGTCGCGGTTCTCGCTCTGCGCGATGACGCACTGGGAGACGGAGCTGACGGTGGTGGTCTGCTGGGTGATGCCGAAGCCCATCAGGATGGTGAGGAACAGCGCCACGGCCAGGACGAGGTTCATGAAGGGGCCCGCGAACATCACGATCACGCGCTTCCAGGGCGCGCGGGTGTAGAACATGCGCTTCTCGTCGCCCGGCCCGAGCTCCTCGTACGCGGCCGAGCGGGCGTCCTCGATCATGCCGCGCCACGGGGAGGTGGAGCGGACCTCCAGCCGGCCGTCGGGGCCGGGCGGGAACATGCCGATCATGCGGATGTAGCCGCCGAACGGGATGGCCTTGATGCCGTACTCGGTCTCACCCTTCCTGCGCGACCAGATCGTGGGGCCGAAACCGACCATGTACTGCGGCACGCGGATGCCGAAGAGCTTGGCGGTGGACAGGTGCCCCAGCTCGTGCCACGCGATCGAGAACAGCAGGCCGACCACGAAGAGGCCTATGCCGAGGATGAACATCAGGGTCGTCATGCACGGGCCTCCGCCGTCTGTGCCGCCAGTTCCCGGGCCCGGGTCCGCGCCCAGGTCTCCGCTTCGAGGACGTCCGACACGGTGAGTGAGGTTCCCGTACGCGGGGTGCCGTGCTCCTCGACGACCCGGGTGACGGTCTCCATGATCCCGTTGAAGGGCAGTGCGCCCTGGCGGAACGCCTCCACGCACTCCTCATTGGCCGCATTGAACACCGCGGGGGCGGTGCCCGCGAGCTCGCCGACGTGCCGCGCGAGGTTCACCGACGGGAAGGCCTCGTCGTCGAGCGGGAAGAACTCCCAGGTCGAGGCCTTGCTCCAGTCGAAGGTGGGCGCCGCGTCGGGCACGCGCTCGGGCCAGCCGAGACCGATGGCGATGGGCCCGCGCATGTCGGGCGGGGTCGCCTGGGCCAGTGTCGATCCATCCGTGAACTCAACCATCGAGTGGACATACGACTGGGGATGCACGACGACCTCAATGCGGTCGAAGGGAATGTCGTAGAGGAGGTGTGCCTCGATGACCTCCAGGCCCTTGTTGACGAGGGTCGCGGAGTTGATCGTGATGACCGGGCCCATGGCCCAGGTGGGGTGCGCGAGGGCGTCGTCGACGGTGACGTGGGCAAGCTCCGCCTTCGTCCGGCCGCGGAAGGGGCCTCCGGAGGCGGTGACGACCAGCTTGCGGACGTCGGCGCGGGTGCCGGCGGCCAGGGCCTGGAAGAGGGCGGCGTGCTCGGAGTCGACCGGGATGATCTGCCCGGGCTTGGCGAGGGCCTTGACCAGCGGGCCGCCCACGATGAGCGACTCCTTGTTGGCGAGCGCGAGGGTGCGGCCCGCCTCCAGGGCGGCCAGGGTCGGGGCGAGGCCGATGGAGCCGGTGACGCCGTTCAGGACGGTGTGGCAGTCGGACGCCGCCAGCTGCGTGGCCGCGTCCGGGCCGGCGAGGATCTCGGGGAGCGGCTCGCCGGTGCCGTACTGCGCGGTGAGCGCCTCGCGCAGGGCCGGTACGACGTCCTCGCGGGCGACCGCGACGGTGCGCACGCGCAGCCGGTACGCCTGCTCGGCGAGGAGGGCGACCCGGCCGCCGTTGGCGGACAGGCCGGTGACCCGGAACCGGTCGGGGTTGCGCAGCACGAGGTCGATGGCCTGGGTGCCGATGGACCCGGTGGAGCCGAGGATCACCACGTCCTTCGGGCCGTCTCCCGCTACAGGGTCGTAGACGAGGTGGGGATCGGCGAGGGGGGCTGGACTGTCGCTCATTGCTCCATTGTTGCCGTAAGGGCCGTGTGTGAGGACAGCGCATCCCCTTCACGGGGGCGCGCGCCGTATGGGCCCGCGCCCCTGTGGAGGCCGTGTTACCGGATCGGCCGGTGGACGTTCTCCTTCTGGGACGGTCCCGGTGTCGCGTCCGCGATCCACGGTCCCTCGCCCGACGGGTCGACGATGCCGTGCTCCAGCCACTCGTACGTGCCCGACAGGACGCCCTTGACGACCTTGCGGTCGAGGTCGTCGGTGTTGGTCCACAGGCGGTTGAAGAGCTCCTCGATCCTGATGCGGGACTGGCGGCAGAAGACGTCGGCCAGCTGGTAGGCCTCGCGGCCGTGGTCGCCCTGGCTGCGCAGCAGCTCGGCCCGTACGCAGGCCGCGCTCATGGCGAACAGTTCGGCGCCGATGTCGACGATCCGGCCGAGGAAGCCCTGCTTGGACTCCATCCGGCCCTGCCAGCGGGACATGGCGTAGAAGGTGGAGCGGGCGAGCTTGCGGGCGGTGCGCTCGACGTAGCGCAGATGCCCGGAGAGGTCCACGCCGTGTTTGAACTCGCCGTACGTCGCCGGGAGCTGGCCGGGGCCGGCGACCAGCTTGGGCAGCCACTTGGCGTAGAAGACGCCCGCGTTGGCGCCGGCTCGGGCCTTCTCCCCCAGGGACTTCTCGGGGTCGATGAGGTCGCCGGCGACCGAGAGGTGGGCGTCGACGGCCTCGCGGGCGATGAGGAGGTGCATGATCTCCGTGGAGCCCTCGAAGATGCGGTTGATCCGCAGGTCGCGCAGGAGCTGCTCGGCGGGGACGCCGCGCTCGCCGCGGGCCCGGAGGGACTCGGCCGTCTCGAAGCCGCGGCCGCCGCGGATCTGGACGAGTTCGTCGGCCATCGTCCACGCCATCTCCGAGGCGTACAACTTGGCGAGGGCGCCTTCGATGCGGATGTCGTTGCGGTCCTCGTCGGCCATCTGCGAGGCCAGGTCCGTCACGGCCTCCAGGGCGAAGGTGGTGGCCGCGATGAAGGAGATCTTGGAGCCGACCGCCTCGTGGTGCGCGACGGGCTTGCCCCACTGCTCGCGGGCCGCCGACCACTCCCGGGCGATCTTCAGGCACCACTTGCCGGCCGCGACGCAGGAGGCGGGCAGGGAGAGCCGTCCGGTGTTGAGCGTGGTCAGGGCGATCTTCAGGCCCTGACCCTCCTCGCCGACGCGGTTGGCGGCCGGGACGCGGACCTGGTGGAAGCGGGTGACGCCGTTCTCGATGCCGCGCAGGCCCATGAAGGCGTTGCGGTTCTCGACGGTGACGCCGGGCGAGTTGGTCTCCACGACGAAGGCGGTGATGCCGCCCTTGTGGCCCTCGCTCCTCGGGACCCGGGCCATGACGACCAGCAGGTCGGCGACGACGCCGTTGGTGGTCCACAGCTTCACGCCGTCGAGGACGTAGTCGTCCCCGTCGGGCACGGCGGTGGTGGCGAGGCGGGCCGGGTCGGAGCCGACGTCGGGCTCGGTGAGGAGGAAGGCGCTGATGTCCGTGCGCGCGCAGCGCGGCAGGAAGCGCTCCTTCTGTTCCTGCGTGCCGAACAGCTTCAGCGGCTGCGGCACGCCGATCGACTGGTGTGCGGAGAGCAGCACGCCGATCGCCGGGCTTGCGGAGCCGGCCAGCGAGAGGGCCTTGTTGTAGTACACCTGGGTGAGGCCGAGCCCGCCGTACTTGGTGTCGATCTTCATGCCGAAGGCGCCGAGCTCCTTCAGCCCGTCGATCACCTCGTCGGGGATCCGGGCCTCGCGCTCGATCAGCGCCCCGTCGACCTTCGTCTCGACGAAGTCGCGGAGCTTGGCGAGGAACTCCTCGCCGCGCTGGGCCGCCTCGTCGGCCGGGAGGGGGTGGGGGTGGATGAGGTCGAGCCGGAAGCGGCCGAGGAAGAGCTCCTTGGCGAAGCTGGGCTTGCGCCAGTGCTGTTCCCGGGCGGCCTCCGCCACCTCACGGGCCTCCCGCTCGGTGACGGCGGGACGGGAAGAGGGGGTGGTGGAAGCGGACATGAGGGCCACCTCGCCGCACATAGGGATGTTGAGGACCGTACGTTACCGATCAGTGCTACTGGATCGTTGGTACCCGAAACCGGACGCTTCCACCAGTCCTCGCGCGTCCGTTCAGCCGAAGGGAGCGGGGCGCCCCCGGACTTGTCGGGGGCCTGCCGACGGTGTTGCATCGAGGTGCCTTCCCGGGAACGGCCCGCCCTGGGTGCGCCGCACCGGAATTCCGTATCGAAGCGCTTCGACAACCTATGGACACGTACTCCCGCTGGAGCTACTGTCGAACCACCCTCACCCACGCACATCAGCAATGCGCATTGTCGAAGCGCTTCACAAAGCTTGGAGAGCTGGATGGTCACCCTCGCCGAGGTCGCCCAGCACGCCGGAGTCTCGGCGAGCACGGTGAGCTATGTCCTCAGCGGCAAGCGGTCCATCTCCGCGAACACCCGGCAGCGGGTCGAGCGGAGCATCCGCGAGCTCGGGTACCACCCGAACGCCGGGGCCCGTGCCCTGGCCAGCAGCAGGTCGAACATCATCGCGCTGATGGTCCCGCTGCGCACGGACATGTACGTGCCCGTGATGATGGAGATCGCCATCGCGGTGGCCACCGCCGCGCGGACGCACGGATACGACGTGCTGCTGCTCACCGGCGAGGAGGGCCCGGACGCGGTGCGCCGCGTCGCCGGGAGCGGGCTCGCCGACGGGATGATCCTGATGGACGTCGAACTCGACGACGAGCGGCTGCCCCTGCTGCGTGCGACGGACCAGCCGTCCGTGCTGATCGGGCTGCCCGCCGACACCACCGGCCTGACCTGCGTCGACCTCGACTTCCGGGCGACGGGCGCGCTGTGCGTGGAGCACCTGGCGAAGCAGGGGCACCAGGACATCGCTGTCATCGGCGAGGCCCCGGCCGTCTACGAGCGGCACACGGGCTTCGCCGAGCGCACCCTCGACGGGCTCCGGTCCCGCTCCCGGGAGCTGGGCGTGCGGCTGCTGCACCGGCCGTGCGACGGCGGGTACGACGCGATGGCCGTGACGCTCGCCCGGATCCTCGACGAACGCCCGGGGACCACGGGGATCATCGTGCAGAACGAGTCGGCGGTCGAGCCGCTGCTCGCGCTGCTGCGGCAGCAGGGCCGGGCCGTGCCGGAGGACGTGTCGGTGGTCGCGATCTGCCCCGACCAGGTCGCGACGCAGGCATCGGTGCGGCTCACGTCGGTCGCCCTCCCCGCGCAGGAGATGGGCCGGCACGCCGTGGAACACCTGGTCGCCAAGTTCGAGGGGCGCGGCAGCGACGAGGTCGTGCTGATCGCGCCGGAGCTGACGGTCCGGGGCAGCACGGGACCGGCGCCCGCCCGGCCGTAGGCACACCCCTTCTCCCGCTCCCCGACCACCGCCCTCCTCCCCGGGCACCCCCATGTCCGCACACCTCTGTCTGCACTCCCTCAGGAGCACAGGAGCCCGCCACGTGAATCAGCCTGCTGAAACCCAGCCCCAGGTGAGTCTGGCGCAGTCCTCCCCCACCGTCGGCACGTTCCGTGAGCGGGGCGGCGCGCTGGAGTGGAGCGGCCGTCAGGAGACCGTACGGATCGAGCCGTGGGGCCCGGACGCGGTCCGGGTGCGGGCCCGGCTCGGCGGCCCGGTGCTCGAAGGGCTCCCGGGCGCACTCCTCGACGAGGCCCCCGCCACGCCGTCCACGGTGAAGATCGAGGACGGGCGCGGGCAGCTGACCGTCGGCGCGCTCACCGTCGAGGTGACCGCCGAGGGCCTGGTCCGCTTCCTGCGGACGGACGACTCCGCCGAGCTGCTCGCCGAGGACCGCGCCCACTTCTGGTGGCCCGGGTCCCGCCTCTACACGGCCGTCGGCAACGGCCACCACCGCCTGGAGCAGCGCTTCGCCGCGTACGACGACGAGAAGCTGTACGGCCTCGGGCAGCACCAGCACGGGCGCCTGGACCAGAAGGGACTGGTCCTCGACCTGGTCCAGCGCAACGCCGAGGTCGGCATCCCGGTGCTGACCTCCAGCCGCGGCTACACCCTGCTGTGGAACAACCCGGCGATCGGGCGCGTGGAGCTGGCGCACAACGGCACGCGGTGGGTCGCCGACTCGGCCCGGCAGATCGACTACTGGATCACGGCGGGCGACCCGGCCACCGCCCAGCGCCGCTACAGCGCGGTGACCGGCCGGACGCCGATGCTGCCGGAGTGGGCGGCGGGCTTCTGGCAGTGCAAGCTGCGCTACCGCACGCAGGACGAACTCATGGCGGTGGCCCGCGAGTACAAGCGGCGCGGCCTGCCCATCTCGGCGATCGTCTGCGACTTCTTCCACTGGACGCACCTGGGCGACTGGAAGTTCGACCTCAAGGAGTGGCCGGACCCGGCGGCGATGGTGCGGGAGCTGGACGAGCTCGGCATCAAGCTGGTGGTGAGCGTCTGGCCCTCGGTGTCGCCGCTCAGCGAGAACCACCCGGTCCTGGAGCAGCGCGGCTGGTTCATCGGCACCCAGTACGGCCCGATGGCGCACGCCGACTGGCCCGACAAGGAGGTGGCGTCCACGGTCCAGGTGGCCTTCTACGACGCCACCAACCCGGACGCACGGGAGTTCGTGTGGTCGAAGGTGAAGGAGAACTACCTCGACCCGTACGGCATCACGGCATTCTGGCTGGACGCCTGCGAGCCGGAGCTGAAGCCGGGCTTCCAGGAGAACCTGCGCTACTGGGCGGGCCCCGGCCTGGAGGTCGGCAACATGTACCCGGCCGAGAACGCCCGCACGTTCTACGAGGGCCTCGTCGCCACCGGCGAGGAGGAGGTCGTCAGCCTCAACCGCTCGGCGTGGGCGGGCAGCCAGCGCTACGGCGCCGCCCTGTGGTCCGGGGACATCGGCACCGACTTCCCGACCCTGCGCCGCCAGATCGCGGCCGGCCTCAACACCGCGCTGTCGGGCATCCCGTGGTGGAACACCGACATCGGCGGCTTCCACGGCGGCGACCCGGACGACCCGGCGTACCGGGAGGTGATGGTCCGCTGGTTCCAGTTCGGCGCGCTGTCCCCGCTGATGCGTCTGCACGGCTTCCGCGACCCGGGCATGCCGCTGGGCCCGGAGATGACCGGCGGCCCGAACGAGGTGTGGTCGTACGGCGAGGAGGCCGGGGCCGTCCTGGAGAAGTACCTGCGGCTGCGCGAGCGCCTGAAGCCGTACGTCCTGCGTGTCATGCGCGAGGCCCACGAGGAGGGCCTGCCGGTGATGCGGCCGCTGTTCCTGGAGTTCCCGGACGACCAGGCCACCTGGTCGGTCGACGACTCCTACCTCTTCGGCCCCGACCTGCTGGTCGCCCCGGTGCTCACCGCCGGCGCCACCGCCCGCACGGCCTACCTCCCTGCGGGTGCGAGCTGGACGGACGCGTGGACGGGTGAGACGTACGAGGGCGGTCGGTCCGTGACCGTCGACGCCCCGCTGGACCGCATCCCGCTGTTTCTGCGGGACGGGGCGCGGCTGCCCGTAGCGGAGTAGCCGCGTCGGAAGGGGCGGCCGGATCGATGGAGGTCTTCCGGCCACCCCTTCCCCTTGTTCGGCCAACTTCCGTCCAGCGCAAGCGGGTTCGAGAGGATAGGTTTCCCTGCGTGTCCACGTCTCCGCTCGCCCTCACGCTGGCGAATCTGTTGCTGCGGCCGGGCTTCGGCTCCCGTCGTGACCCGGACCGGATCTTCGACCGCATCGTGGTGGAGGCCGGTGAGGCGCCGGTGGACCGGGAGTTCGTCGACGGCTTCCGGTCGCTGCTGAGGTGGTGGGCGAAGGCCGATCGGCTGACCCCGGTCGGCTGGCAGTCGGCGCAGGTGCACGTGCGCCGGCATCTCACCAACCGGGCCCGTGTCCTGCGGCTGATCGCCGAGCATCCGGAGATCGAGCGGGAGCCGATCGAGAAGCCGGTGTTCGTCGTGGGGCTGCCGCGCACCGCCACCACGGTCACGCACTCGGTGCTGTCGATCTCGGACGAGCACCGGTGTCCCCTGCTGTGGGAACTGCTCGGGCCCGACCTGGAGTTGCCGCCCCGGCAGCGGCGCGAGGCCATCACGGCCGGGCGCCGGCTGGTGCAGGGCACGAACCTCTTCGCACCGCGTTTCCGCGACATCCACGCGATGGCCGCCGAGGGCCCCGAGGAGTGCACCTTCGCGCTGCCGCACGCCCTGATGCCGTTCTCCCAGGCCCGCATCCCCGAGTACGAGACGTGGCACCGCGAGCGGGACTTCGTGGCCGACTACCGGTACCTCAAGCAGGTCTACCAGGTGCTCCAGTACGGCCGTCCGCGCCGCCGCTGGGTGCTGAAGTCCCCCATGCACCTGGAGAACCTGGACGCGCTGCGCACGGTGTTCCCCGACGCCACGATCGTGTGGTGCCACCGCGATCCGGTCACCGTCGTGGCGTCGTTCTGCTCGCTGATCGAGCACGGCATGGCCGTCAGCACCCGCCCGCTCGACCTGCCCGGCATCGGGGCGACCTGGCTGGGCCTGCTGAGCCGGGCCATGACACGCGGTCTCGCGGCCCGGGCCGCCATCCCGGCGGAGCAGCTGGTGGACGCCCCCTACTCCTGGCTCGGGTCCGACCCCGCCACCGGCGCCCCGAAGCTCTACGCGGCCGTCGGCGCCCCCTGGACCGAGGCCGACGCCGCCCGGCTCCCGGCCGCCGTAGCCCGCCCCAAGGGCGCCCGCAAGCACACCTACGACCTGTCCCGCTACGGCCTGAGCCGCGCCGACGTCGAGTCGGCGTTCGCCGAGTACGACGCGCTGCGGGCCGAGGTCGACCGCGCCTGACGGCACGGCCGGCCCCGGCGCCCCGGACTCAGCTGCTGCTGACCGTCAGGTTGTTGGTCGTGAAGTTCAGACCGCCGGACGACGAGGTGATCTCGTAGCCGAACTGCACGTCACCGATGGTCTCGTTGCCCATCCACTTCTTGGTGTCCTTGATCCACTTCAGGATCGGCAGGATGTTCACGGTGCCGGAACTGGAGTTGGAGGTGCGGATGAAGGAGAACACCTCGTTGGCGCCGTTGGTGCCCTTGAAGACGTTCCAGGAGTGGCCGCCGAGGCTGACGCTGCCCTGCGAGCTGCCGATCGGGCCGACGGGCCCGGTCTTGTTGACCCACAGCATGATCTCGTAGTCGTGGTCCGTGTCCCAGATGTCGTACGACGTGTTGTACGCGCCGGACGACGGGACGCTGACGTTGTAGCTGCTGGACAGCGAGCCCAGCGAGGTGATCGACTTGTTGATCGCCTTGGTCTGGTTCGGGTAGGACTTGATGCCGCCGGTGTTGGGGTGGTTGGCCCACACGCCCCAGTTGGTGCCGGAGTTGGCCCAGATGCACTGGCTGCCGGCACCGGAGCCCCAGATGTTGTTGTAGAGCGTGTAGCCGTTCAGGTTGGTCTGGCCCCACTGGTCGCAGGAGTTCCAGACGGCGGCGGAGGCGGGGGCGGAGGCGAGACCGACGGTGGCACCGAGCGCGAGGGCCGGGGCCAGCAGGACCTTGGTGATCCTGCTCAGTGTGCTTGTTGCCATGGTGTCCCTTCCATGGGTGGGGGGAGTTGCGGAGGGATCACCGCGCCCTCACCGTGAGGACGCGGTCTTCTCCGGCGACGAGGTGGAGGGGCTCGGCACCGGAGGAAGTCCTGAGTTCGACGCGGACGGTACGGCTCGGCCGGAGGACGGCGGTGGCCCCGCCGTCCGGGCTCCAGGTGAGATCCAGCTCGGCGCCGAACCGCGTGCGCACCCCGCGCAGCGCGCCGCTGGGGCAGGACGTCGGCAGCGCGGGGAGCAGCACCAGCCGGTCCGGGGCCGACTGCACGAGCATCTCGATCAGCACGGCGGGCAGGGTGTGCGCGGCGTCGGCGTTGTAGACGTCCCGCTTGGGGTAGTGGGCGCTCATCAGGGAGTCGTGGAAGAAGTCGCCGTCCAGGACCTGGCCGAGGGCGTGGGCGACGCGGTCGGCGTCCCCGAGCCGGGCCGCGATGAGCGCGTGGTGCAGGTGCCCGTGGGCGGAGTCGTTCTCGGCGCCGCGCAGTTCGAGGGCGCGGTGCGCGGCGGCCGCGAGTTCGGGGGTGTCGTAGGGGGTGATCTCGTCGAGCGGCCAGACGCCGTAGAGGTGGCTGAGGTGGCGGTGGTCGTAGGAGTCCGCCAGGCCCGGCCAGGCCCATTCGGCCAGGGCTCCGTCGGCGTTGATCCGGTGCGGGGGGAGCCGGTCGGCGAGGGCGCGCCAGCGGTCGGCGTCGGGGCCCGGGTGGTAGGCGGCGGCCGTCAGCAGGGCGTGACGGGCCGCGGAGAGGTCCATCGCCGCGTTGAGGGTGCCCCAGCTCGCGCCTGCGGGCCGGTTCTCGGGCGAGTAGGAGGGGACGACGACGAGCCGGCCGGCCTCGTCCGTGCGGGTGAGGAAGTCCTCGTAGAAGAGGGCGACCTGGGCGAGTGCGGCGGCGGTGCGGGGGTCGCGCGTGCCCGTGGTCTCGTCATGGTCGACGAGCGGTTTGAGCAGCCAGTCGGCGCCGGCGGTCCACAGGTGCAGCGGGTACTCGCGGCTGAAGTGGTACGAGTGGCCGGACTCGCCGTCGGTGTGGGCGGGTGCGACGGCGCCCCGGGTGCCGAAGACCGCGCGGGCGTTGTCGCGCCAGTCGGGCAACTGGCGGTGGATCAGCGTGGCGTGGGCCTGCGTGACCTCGGGCAGGGCCGCGGCAGCGGCCGAGGCGGTCTGGAGGTTGAGGTTGGCGTCGTTGGTGAACGCGCCCGACCAGGCCGTGTTCCAGTCGCCGGTCCACAGTCCGGTCAGGCGGGGCGGGAAGAGGCCGCTCGCGGACAGCAGGTGGTAGCGGCCGGCCGCGAACAGGCGCTCCAGCAGGGCGGCACTGCGGGGCCGCTTCAGCAACTCGGAGCCGGCCAGCGCCCTTTCGGCGGGGTCGGCGGCGAGGTCGAGGGTGACGCGCTCGTAGGCGGTGCGGTGCAGGGCGGCATGGCGGTCGAGGAGCTCGTCGTACCCGGTGAGCAGGTCGCGCAGGGCACGCCCCTCCTCGACCACGTCCAGTTCGCCGGTGTGCCGGCGCACCCTGGTGAGGAGCAGCACCGACCGGGCTCCCTCGATGTGCACGCCGGGGGGCACGAGGGTCGTCGTGCCCCCCGTGACGGCGAGCAGGGTGACGCCGGTGCAGGCCCGGTCGCTGTCCGGGTAGCGGGCGCGCAGGCTCAGCAGGGCGCCCTCGGGAGTGAGGACGGCCCCGTGGCCGACGCCCAGTCCGGTGGGCGCCCCGGGCAGCCGGTGGTCCAGGTCGATGCCGAGGGTGAGGCCCGGACCGCTTGCCTGCTGGACGATCACGTCGTCGGCGCGGGAGACGAAGACGCGACTGGTCCAGCCGGTGCCGGCCGTCCGCACCACACCCGTGGTGAAGTCGACGTCGCGCCGGTAGTCGGGGCAGTCGCCCGGCGGCCGGCGCAGCCGGACCTGGAAGGCGGGGTGGAAGGGCTGCACCCACTGGAGTGGGCGGCCGTCCGTGAAGCTCTCGGCGGCGGTCGTGTCGCCCGCCAGGAGGCGGTCCTGGAGGGCCGGGAGGCCGGCGGCGAGCTGTGGGGGCCTGGGGTTCCTGCCGTTGGGCCGTACCAGGGTGTGGTGGGTGACGATGATCCGCTCGTCGTTCGGGTCGCCGAACACTAGGGCGCCGTGGTGGCCGTTGCCGCTCAGGAAGCCGTCCTCCCAGCGGACGGCCGGGTGCGGCTCCCACGTGCCGTGGACGGGTGCGGGGTCGGTCATGGCCGGAGCACCGCCGCGCCGTAGCGGCCGAGGGTGACCCGGTCGGTGACGGCCGTCCCCGTCAGCAGGTCCTGGTGGGTGCCGGGGACCTCGACGGTCACCGGCTCGCGGCCGTGGTTGAGCACGAACAGCACCTCGCCCCGCAGGACGGCCTCGACCTGCTCGGGGAGGCCGTCGAGCACCGGCCGGACGCCCGCGTCGCCGGCGATCCGGGCCAGCAGCTCGCGCAGGGCCTCGGGCTCCGGGAGGGTGGAGACGTACCAGGCCCGGCCCTTGCGCAGTACGGCGGGCATGCCGTCCAGTTCGCCGCCCTTGTAGCAGGTCGTGTGGTCGGGGCCGGCGGGCTCTATCTCCTCGGACCACAGCGTGCCCCGGAAGCCCTCGACCGCGACGGTCTCCCCCGCGTCCAGCGGCCACCACTCGTGCAGCGTGCGGATGCCGAACAGCTCCCGCAGCCGGGCGTCCATGCCCCCGGGGCGCACCCGGTCGTCCTCGTCGGCGACGCCCGTCAGGAACCCGCAGACGAGGGTGCCGCCACCGCGGACGTAGGCGAGGAGGTTGTCGATCGCCGCGTCGGTGAGCGCGTACAGCTGCGGCACGACGACCATCGAGTACGGCGTCAGATCGTGCTCGGGGTGGGCGAAGTCGGTGGTGAGGTGCGCCTGCCAGAGGGCCCGGTGCCAGGCCCGCAGGACGTCCGGGTAGTCGACCTGGCTGGACGGGCGGCCGTCCTGGGCGCCGGCCCACCAGGCGTTCCAGTCGTGCAGGACGGCGACGTTCGCGGTGAGGTGCCGGCCGGCCACCTGAGGGGCGATCCTCGCCAGGTCCGCGCCGAGCTGCTTGACCTCCTGGTACGTACGGCCCTGCTCCCCGGCGTGGCTGACCATGCCGGAGTGGAACTTCTCCGCGCCCTGCCGGGACTGCCGCCACTGGAAGTAGCAGACGGCGTCGGCGCCCCGGGCCACGGCCTGGAGGGACCACAGCCGGTTGAGGCCGCGCGGCTTGGGGTGGTTCACGCCGCGCCAGTTGACCGGTCCGGCCGCCTGCTCCATGAGCATCCAGGGCCCGCGGGCCTGGGAGCGGGTCATGTCCTGGACGAGCGCGCTGCTCTGGGCGCCGAGCGGATCACGCGGGTCCGGGTAGAGGTCGACGGAGACGACGTCCTCCTCCGCCGCCCAGCGCCACGCGTCCTGCCCGAACCACAGCGGCATGAAGTTGCTGGTCACCGGCAGGTGCGGGGTGTGCCGGCGGACGATGTCCCGCTCGGCGGTGTAGCACTCCAGGAGCATGTCCGAGGTGAAGCGCCGGAAGTCCAGGACCTGGCCGGGGTTGCGCATGTAGTGGGGCAGGCGGGGCGGCAGGACGCCGTCCCAGCAGTCGTAGCCCTGGCTCCAGAAGGCGGTGCCCCAGGCCTCGTTGAGGGCGTCGAGGGTGCCGTACTTCTCGCGCAGCCAGCGGCGGAAGGCGGCCGCGGCCTCGTCGCCGTAGTCGAAGGTGCAGTACTCGTTGTTGATGTGCCACATCGTCAGGGCCGGGTGGCCGCCGTAGCGGGCGGCCAGGTCCTCGGTGATGGCGGCGGCGTAGCGCCGGTAGGTGGCGCTGGAGTGCGAGAAGTGCTGACGGCCGCCCCACCACTCGGTGCGGCCGTCCTCGGTGACGGGCAGGGTGTCGGGGTGCAGGCGGCCCATCCAGGGCGGGGGCGAGGCGGTGGGGGTGGCGAGGACGACCCCGATGCCGTTCTCGTGCATCAGGTCCATCAGCATGTCCAGCCAGCCGAACTCCCGTGCGCCCGGCTCCGGTTCGAGCTTCGACCAGGAGAACACCCCGAGGGTGACGGAGTTGACGCCGGCGTCCTTCATCAGCCGGACGTCCTCGTGCCAGGTCTCCTGCGGCCACTGCTCCGGGTTGTAGTCGCCGCCGAACAGGAGACGGCCTCGGGTCGCGTCGCTCAGGCCGGGCATCAGGCGGGCTCCCCGTACTGCACGCCGCGCCCGTTGGTGGCGATGTAGACCCGGCCGTAGACGCGCGGATCCCCGGCGATGGTCGCGCCGATCCAGCCCCACTGGTGCTGGTCGTCGTTGACCCTGGTCCAGCTCTTGGCCTCGTCGTCGGAGCGGTACACGGCGGTGATGCTCTCGGTGGAGCCGACCATGTAGAGCGCCGGGTAGGAGGCGCCCTCGGCGGCCTTGCCGAAGCCGAGCGTGTACGACGCCCGGCAGCTGCCGGCCTTGGTGAAGCTCGCGCCGCCGTCGGAGGAGCGGTACAGCCCGTTCCCCTTCAGGCTCAGCCACAGGTCCCCGGAGCGGCCCGGCGCCGCGGCCAGCTGGAACTCGGTGTCGCCGGAGTTCAGCCCGGTGGCCCGCGCGGTGAAGGTCCGGCCGCTGTCGGTGCTGGCGAACAGGGTGCCGGTGGTGGTGTCGAAGGCGTAGAACACGGCCGGGTCCACGGGGTCCGCCACCGGGACGGCTCCCTTCGGGAAGGAGGCCACCTCGGACCAGGTGCCGCCGTTGTCCGCCGAGCGGTATCCCGGGTTGCTCGCGCCGAAGGACCACAGCAGCACGCTGCCGTCGGCGTTGGTGGCGATCGGCCCCGGTGCGGACTCGGCCACGTCCGGCTGGGCCGTGAAGGGGGCCCAGGTCTTGCCGCCGTCGTCGGACCAGGCGCCGTTGCCGTGGTCGCCCCACCCGGCCCGCACGACGTAGGACGGTTTGGCCGTGGCCAGTGCGAGTCCCGTCGCCGTGCCGAACACCGGGTTCGACGCCATGCCGCGCGAGGGGGATGCCGTGAGCCGCTCGTGGTACATCACGCCGATGTCCCCGGACCCGCTGATCAGGTGCGCCTCGCCGGCCGGAGGGGAGATCAGGTGGCGGATGGACGCCTCCTCCAGACCGCGGATCTGCGGGGCCCAGTTCCTGAGGTCCCGGGTGCCGTAGAGGGTCGCGCCGGTGCCGTAGACGATGTGCCGCGAGTCGAACGGGTCGAGGCCGACGGCCTGGATCCACCAGCCGAACTTGGGCTTGTCGGCACCCCACTTGAGGTACGGGGTCTCGGAGACGTCCAGGACGGCCTTGTCCTTCAAGGACGTCCAGGTGCGGCCGCCGTCGGTGGTCCGGTACAGGGTGTCGACCAGCGACCAGCGGTTGTTGGTGGAGACGACGACCGTGCCGGGGCGGCGGGCGTCGACGGCGACACCGCCGTAGCCGAAGGAGTCGGTCCCGCCGTCGTCCGTCGCCCCGCCGGGCTTCACGGGCGTGACCTCGGTCCACTTCCCGGTGGTGGTACGCAGCTTGTGCACACTGCCGTCGGACTGGCCGTTGGGGCCGGGGGCGTTGGCGTACGTCACGTACAGCTCACAGGTGTACCGGTCGTACGCGGCCCGGACCGGGACCTTGGCGGCGGTGCCGGCGGGCTGTCCCGGGACGGCCTTCCAGGTCGTGCCGTCGGCGGTTCGGTAGAGGTTCGCGGAGGTGCCGTCGGAGTCGCCCCAGCCGGCGTAGACGGTACGGCCCGCGGCGACGAGGAGGGTGACGCCCTGGCCGGTGGCGCCGGGGGTGGCCGGGAAGCCCACGGCCTTCCAGGTGGCGCCCCGGTCGGTCGACTTGAGCAGCCCGTCGTGCCGGGTGCCCAGCCACAGGGTGTCGCTGTCCCGCGGGTCGACGAGCAGCCGCTCCCCGCAGCCACGCCCGTCCTCGTTGGCCCCGAGCTTCACGGTGAGGTCGGTGCGCTTCCAGGTCGCGCCGCGGTCCTCCGACCGCAGCACGGCCCCGTTGCCGGCCCACGACTGCGTGTACGTCCCGAGGGCGAGGTACAGCCGGTTCGGGTGGGCCGGGTCGACGGCCATCGCCTCCACACCGAGCAGGTTCCAGTCGTCCCAGCCGAGGTGGTCGGTCAGCGGGATCCACCGGTCGGTCCGGTCGTCCCAGCGGTAGGCACCGCCGATGTCGGTACGGGCGTAGGCGAGGCCGCGGACGGAGGGGTGGAACAGCACCCCGCTGATGAAGCCGGTGCCGCCCTGGACGACGTTGCGCCAGCGGTACGCCTGGCCGGCCGAGACGGCCGCTTCGGCGGCGTGCGCGCGCCCGGGCAGGAAGGGGACGGTGGTGAGCGCGGCGGCGGCCGCGGTACCGGCGAGAACGGCACGTCTGCTCGGGCTGGACGCATGCATGACACATACCTCGTGGTTCGAAGGGAGGGGGGAGGAGAAGCGCCCCGAAAGGGGCGCGGGGAACGCGGGGAACTGCGCGATCAACCACGACGCAGCCGCAGGACGACGATGGTCGACAGCCCTACGGCGAGAGGGCGTTGTCAGCCCTTGACGGCGCCCGTCAGCATGCCCTTCTTGAAGTGCTTCTGGACGAAGGGCGACAGGACGGCGACCGGGAGGAGGGCCATCACCATAACCGCCATCTGCACAGCCAGCCCCGACAGCTGGCCGGTCCTGATGGCCTGGCTCAGGCCGACCGGGGCTTCCTGCTTCTGCACGAGCTGGATCATGACGTTCTGCAGCGGCATCATGTCCTGGTCGTTCAGGTAGATCGACGCGTTGAACCAGGCGCTCCAGTACCCGACGGCGTAGAACAGCGTGATCACCGCGAGGACGGCCCGCGACAGCGGCATGACGATCTGCCAGAGGATCCGGAAGTCCCCGGCACCGTCGATGCGCGCGCTGTCGATGAGTTCCTGCGAGATGCCCATGAAGAACCCGCGCAGGACGAGGATGTTGAAGACACTGATGGCGCTCGGCAGGATCAGCGCGAGATAGCTGTCCGTCAGGCCGAGGGACTGAACCAGCAGGTAGGTGGGGATGAGGCCGGCGCTGAAGAACATGGTCGCCAGCAGCGTCATCAGGATCCAGCGGTGGCCGAGGGACCCGCTGCGGGACAGGCCGTAGGCGCACAGGACGGACACCGCCATCGAGAACAGCGTGCCGACCAGGGTGACGAGGACACTGATGACCGCCGCGCGGGTGACCTGGCCACCACTGAGCAGTTCCTCGTAGGCGATGAAGGTGATGTCCTTGGGCACCAGCACGAGGCCGCCCGCCTCGTTGATGGTCTTCCGCGAGGAGAGGCTCGTGACGACCACGATCCACAGCGGGAAGAGGATCGCCAGGCAGGCGAACGACAGGGCGATGCCCTTGCCCGCGAGACCGGCTTTGGAGGGCTTCTCCTCCCAGGAGGGGCGGGGCGGGGCCTGCCACCAGCGGGGGGCCTTCTGCTGCGGGGCCGGTCCGGTGTCCTGGCGCGGCTCCCACATCACGGACGTCATTTCTTGTACACCCCCTGCTCGCCCATGAGATGGGCCACCTTGTTCGCGGCGAGGACCAGGCCGATGCTGACCACGCCCTTGACGAGACCGGCGGCGGCCGCGTAGCCGAAGTCCTGGTTGCGCACGCCGTTCCACCACACGAAGGTGTCGAGGACCTCCCCCGCGCCCGGTCCGACGCCGTCCCGTTGCAGCAGGATCTGTTCGAAGCCGACGGTCAGGGCGTCGCCGACGCGCAGCACGAGGAGGAGGGCGATCACCGGGCGCAGGGCGGGAAGCGTGACGTGCCACATGCGGCGCCAGCGTCCGGCGCCGTCCATCGCGGCTGCCTCGTAGTGGTCGTGTGGAACCGACGCCAGGGCGGCGAGGAAGACGATGATCCCCCACCCGGCGTCCTTCCACACGCTCTGCGCGGTGAGCAGGAAGGGAAAGGTGTCCGGGTTGGTCATGATGTCGATGCCGTCGTACCCGTTCTGCCTGAGCAGTTGGGAGAGCATCCCCGCGCCGCCGAACATCTGCTGGAAGACGGCGATGACCAGCACCCACGAGAAGAAGTGCGGCAGGTAGAGAACCGCCTGCGCTACGGCCCGCACCCGGGGCCGGACCACGCTGTTGATGAGCAGCGCGAGCAGGATCGGGATGGGGAAGAACAGCACGAGCTGGACGAAGAACAGCACGAGCGTGTTCTCGACGGCGTTCCAGAAGGCCGAGTCCTCGAACATCCGCTGGAAGTTCTCCAGGCCCACGAAGGGGCTGTTCAGGATGGAGACGACGCCGTTGTCGCTGATGTAGGGGTCGTAGTCCTGGAAGGCGACGACGTTGCCGAGGATGGGCAGGTAGTTGAAGACCAGGACCAGCAGGACGGCCGGCAGCGTCATGAGGACCAGGACGCGGTCGCGTCGGAACCTGTGCCTCAGGCTCAGTTTGCCCGTGGGTGGCTCCTGCCGGGAACCGGTGGCGTCACCGGACGCCACCGGGGTCTTCTCGGACATGTCGGCCTCGGTACTGCTCCGAGGCACCGTGCTGTGGGACACGGCTGTTCTCCTTGCCTCAGAGCCTGGTCAGCTCGCCGCCGAGCCGTTCTCGTCGAGAAGCTTCTTGTACCAGTCGCGCAGCTTGTCGCCGCCCTTGCTCTTCCAGTCGGAGATGGCCTGCTGCATGTCGCTGATCTTCTTGTGGCCGCGGATGATGTCGTCCTCGAGCTGCTCGAAGTCGTTGGCGAGGTTGGTGTAGCGGGAGGGCTCGGTGATCTGCATGCCCCAGAACGACGACTTCTTGGTGAAGGCGCCCATCCGCTGCTGCCATTCGACCTGGGCCTTGGTGTACTCCGGGAGGTCGGGGTGTGCGATGGTCGCGGCGGGGCTCGCCACGAAGACGTAGGCGTTGTTGACCTCGTTGTTGCCCTTGTCGTTCTTGACGGGGGCGCCGTCCTTGAGCGTGTAGTGGGTGCCCTCGACACCGTAGTTGGTCATCATCCACTCCTTGGTGCCGTACGGCGCCGCGGTGACGTTGGCGACCGCCAGGACGTCGCGGATGACGGACTCGGCTGCCTTCTTGTTGACGAAGGCGAAGATGTTGGCCGGCATCGTGGCGTACAGCGTGGGGTCACCGCCGTCGTGGCCCCAGATGTCCATGCCCCAGACCTTGACGTCGGGGTTCTGGGCCATCAAGGAGGCCTGCTGCACGTACCAGTTGGACATGTCGTTGTTCCAGATCAGGAACTCGCCCGCGGCGAACTTCGGGGCCGGGTCCCCGATCTGGCTCTTGCCCAGCTTGAAGTTGGGATGGACGACTCCGGCGGCGAACAGCTTGCGCGTCCACTCGATGGCTTCCAGGTACTCCGGGGTCTCGATGCGGTTGATCAGCTTGCCGTCGACCAGGTTCCACCAGAGCGGCTTCTCACCGCCCCCGAGCACACCGAAGTTGCTGAACGCGGTCCACTTCATGTCACCGCAGGCCCACCGCTTCGCCCTGGGGTTGGTGATCTCCTTGCACAGGGCCATGAACTCGTCGGCGGACCGCGGGATCTCGTAGCCCTCCTTGTCGAAGATGTCCCGGCGGTAGAGAGGCACGATGTTCGGGACGTACCCGGCGGGCATCGGCAGACCCATCAGCTTGCCGCCGAATATGGAGCGCCGCCAGGCGTCGCTGGGGATCGCCGCGAGGTTGGGGTACTCCTTGACCTTGTCCCCGGACAGGTACGGGCCCAGGTCGGCGAACTTGCTCATGATGGCGCTGGGTATCTTGCCCATCATGTTCCAGCTGGGGACGACGACCACGTCCGGGATGTCGCTGGAGGCGAGGACCGCGCCGACCTTCTGGTCGTAGGTGTTGCCGTCCTGGTTGCGCCACTGGACGTCGACGCCGATCAGGTCGTTCATCGCCGTGTAGTAGGGGTTGTTCTGCTTCGGCGGCGAGCCCCAGAACGGCGCCATGACGGTCACCTTGCCGCCCTTGCCGAGCTTCTTCGGCACCGACGTCTTGAGGGTGGCGATGTCGAGCTTGCTGGTGAAGCCCATCGCGGAGCCGTTCTTGGACGGGATGTCCGGCTTCACCACGTTGCTGGCCACGTACGTCGGCAGGATCTTCTTGGCGTCCTTGCCCGACGTGGTCCCGTCCCGCGACCCACTGTCCGACCCGCCGCACGCGGAGAGCAGCGGCATCCCGCCCGCCACTGCTGCGGTGGCGACCGCCGTGGAGGCGAGGAAACTTCTCCGGCTCGGTCCGGAGGAGGCGGAGGCGGCGTTCGGCGTCATTGCGTCAACCCTTCATGGCGCACCAGGACACCCGGCGGAAGGCCGTCGGCTGCGGTGTCTCGAGTGGATCTGGCTGAGCTGAAGCGAGCCTTCGACCCATACACCGGGGTTCCCGCAGTCGAAGCGCTTCGATGTTGCTGTGAGGTTAAGTGAACGCCCCAGGGCGCACAAGGGTCGTCCCCAAACTTCCTCATGGGCATGAGAAGGGACCTTTCCTCATGCACCGCTTGAAGTGATGGCGTCGGCCTCTTGACACCGGCCCGTCGTCGAATGAGCATCGAAGCGCTTCGAAAGCGCCTCGCCGATCCAGCGCAAGGGATCCCCACGTGACCGCACACACGCCGCCCACCGAACCGTTCCGCGATCCGCAGTTGCCGTTCGCGGACCGCATCGACGACCTCCTGTCGCGGCTCACCCTCGATGAGAGGATCTCCTTCCTGCACCAGTTCGCGCCCGCCGTCGACCGGCTCGGCATCGCCGCCTTCCGCACCGGCCAGGAGGCCCTGCACGGCGTGGCGTGGATGGGCCCGGCGACGGTCTTCCCGCAGGCGGTCGGCCTCGGCGCCACCTGGAACCCGGAGCTGGTGCGGCGCGTCGGCGACGCGGTGTCCAAGGAGATCCGCGCGATGCGCGCCAAGGACGAGCGCGTCGGCCTCAATGTCTGGGCCCCGACGGTCAACCTGCTGCGCCACCCCCTGTGGGGCCGCAACGAGGAGGGTTACTCGGAGGACCCGAAGCTCACCTCGGCCATCGCCACCGCCTACACGCACGGCCTGCGCGGCGACCACCCCACCTACTGGCGCACCGCGCCCGTGCTGAAGCACTGGCTCGCCCACAACAACGAGACGGACCGGTCCACGACGTCGAGCTCCGTACGCCCGCGCGTGCTGCACGAGTACGACCTGAAGGCCTTCCGCGAGACCGTCGAGGCGGGCGCGGTGGCCGGGGTGATGCCGGCGTACAACCTGGTCAACGGCCGCCCCAACCACGTCTCCCCCTACCTGAGCACGCATCTGCGCGCCTGGGCCGACGAGGACCTGCTGGTCTGTTCGGACGCGGGTGCGCCGAGCAACCTGGTCGACTCCGAGCACTACTTCGACACGCACGAGGAGGCGACCGCGGCCTCCCTCGTGGCGGGCGTCGACAGCTTCACGGACCACGGCACGGACTCCTCGCAGATGATCGGGCGCCTGCGCGGCGCCCTGGAGCGCCGCCTGCTGACCGAGGCCGACATCGACACGGCCGTCCGCCGGCAGCTCTCGGTCCGCTTCCGGCTCGGCGAGTTCGACCCGGAGGACGACCCGCACGACGCCACCGGCGAGTTCGACACCCCGGCACACCGCGCCCTGGCGCAGGAGGCCGCCGAGCAGGCGATCGTGCTGCTCAAGAACGACGGGGTGCTGCCGCTCGCTCCGGAGGCCCGGGTCGCGGTGGTCGGTCTGCTCGCCGACGAGTGCAAGCTCGACTGGTACAGCGGCACGCTCATCCACCGCTCGACCCCGCTGGAGGGCTTGTACGAGCGGTTCGGCCCGGAGCGGGTGGAGTTCGCGGAGGGCGTGGACCGGGTCCGGCTGAAGACCTCCGCGGGCACCTTCGTGCACGTACCGGTGGTCGAGGACGCCGCCGACGAGGTGCGCGGCGCCGAGGGCGCACTCGACCCGGCGCTGCTCGCGGGCCGCACCGACCTGCCCGCGCTCACCACCGACGCAACCGGCACCGAGCTGGCGCTGGTCGACTGGGGCGAGGGCGTGCTGACCCTGCGCGCGCCCGACGGCCGCTACCTCTCGGTCGCCGACGACGGCTGCGTCCGCGCCTCCGCCGACCAGCCGGGCGGCTGGTTCGTCCAGGAGACGTTCCGCCTGGAACCGCACGGGAACGGGCACCTCCTGAAGCACCTGGGAACGGGTCGCCACGTGTGTGTCTCCGCCGACGGCGTGAAGGTTGCCGACGAAGATCCCGAGGTGTTCGAGCTGGTCGTCGCGGAGCGCGGCGAGGAGGCGGTGGCGCGGGCCGCCGCGCGGGCCGACGTGGTCGTGGTCGTGGCGGGCAACGACCCGCACATCAACGGCCGCGAGACCGAGGACCGTACGACCCTGCGGCTGCCCGGGCACCAGGAGCGGCTGCTGCGGGCCGCCCGCGCGGCGAACCCGGCGACCGTGCTGGCGCTGGTCTCCGCCTACCCGTACGCCGTCGACCCGGCGGACCTGCCGGCCGTGCTGTGGACGGCCCACGGCGGTCAGGCGGCCGGCACCGCCCTGGCCCGTGTGCTGGCCGGCGACGTCTCCCCCGCCGGGCGCCTCCCCCAGACCTGGTACGCCGACGACGCCGACCTGCCCGGCCTCCTCGACTACGACGTGATCGGGAGCCGGCAGACGTACCTGTACTTCGAGGGCACTCCGTTGTTCCCCTTCGGACACGGCCTGTCGTACACGACGTTCTCCTACGGCGGCCTGACGGCCCGGGTGGCGGACGGGTCGGTGCACGTCTCCTTCACGGTCACCAACACCGGTGACGTCACCGCCGACGAGGTCGCGCAGCTCTACACCCGGGCCGTGGACCCGTCCGTGCCGCGCCCCCGGCGCGAGCTGCTGGACCACCGCCGCGTCACCCTCGCCCCCGGAGCGACGACGGAGCTGGGTTTCCAGGTGCCGCTGTCCGCCTTCGCGTTCTGGGACGTGGCCCAGGACCGGTGGCGTCTGGAGCCGGGCGCGTACGAGCTGCTGGCCGGGGCCTCCAGCGAGGACGTCCGGCTGCGGACGACCGTCACGCTCGACGGCGAGCCCGCCCTGCCGCGCGCGGTCGTCGCGGGCGGGCTGGCCGCGGCCGGCTTCGACGAGCAGAGCGGCATCGAGATCGTCGACCGCACGAAGGTGTCGGGCGACGCGGTGACGCCGGCGGACGGGGCGGCGGGCGAAGTGGTCTACCGCCGCTGCGACTTCGGGCGCGGCATCGCCGGGGTGACGGTGGAGGTGGCCGGTGAGGGCACGGTCGAGCTGTCCCTCGACGGCGGTCCGGCGCTCGCGGTGCTGCCGACCGCCGCGCCGACGTCAGGCCCGTACGACTACGTCTCGCTCGGCGCGTCCGTCGCCGCCGCGGGCGTGCACGACGTGCACCTGAGACTGCGCGGCCCGCTGCGGCTCGCGCACGTCGGCTTCTCCGGTTGAGGGTCCGGAGCAGGCCGGCGTAAGGGAGGGGCCCGGCACCGGAAGGCATCGGTGCCGGGCCTCTTCGCAGAGCCTATATGAAAATGGTTCCCATGAGCTAGAGGGTGAGGCCGGTGAGGACCATCACGCGCTCGTACGTGTAGTCCTCCATCGCGAACCGCACGCCCTCGCGGCCCACGCCGGACTGCTTGACGCCGCCGTAGGGCATCTGGTCGGCGCGGTAGGACGGGACGTCGCCGACGACGACGCCGCCGACCTCCAGGGCGCGGTGGGCACGGAAGGCGGTCTGCAGGTCGTGGGTGAAGACGCCCGCCTGGAGGCCGTACTTGGAGTCGTTGACGGCGGCGAAGGCCTCGGCCTCGCCGTTCACCTTCTGCACCGTGAGGACCGGCCCGAAGACCTCCTCGCAGGAGAGCGTGACGCCGGCGGGTACGTCGGCCAGCACGGTCGGCGCGTACGAGGCGCCGTCCCGCTTGCCGCCGGTGAGCAGCGCGGCACCGGCGTCGACCGCCTCGCGGACCCACGTCTCGACGCGCTTGGCGGCGTCCTCGCTGACCAGCGGCCCGACGTCGGTCGCGTCATCGCCCGGGTCGCCGGTGACCTGGGCCTCGACGGCGGCCACGATGCGCGGCACCAGCCGGTCGTAGACGGAGGCGTCGGCGATGACCCGCTGGACGGAGATGCAGGACTGGCCGCCCTGGTAGTTGGAGAAGGTGGCGATGCGGTTCGCCGCCCGGTCCAGGTCCTCGTCGCTCGCCCAGTCGGCGAGGACGACGGCCGCGCCGTTGCCGCCCAGCTCCAGGGTGCAGTGCTTGCGCGGCACCGAGTCCATGATCGCGTAGCCGACCTTCTCGGAACCGGTGAAGGAGATGACGGGCAGCCGCTCGTCCTGCACCAGGGCCGGCATCTTGTCGTTGGCGACGGGCAGGATGCTCCAGGAACCCGCCGGGAGCTCGGTCTCGGCGAGCAGCTCGCCGATGACCAGCCCGGACAGCGGGGTCGCCGGGGCCGGCTTGAGGATGATCGGGGCGCCGGCGGCGATGGCCGGGGCGACCTTGTGGGCGCAGAGGTTGAGCGGGAAGTTGAAGGGCGCGATGCCGAGCACGACGCCCTTGGGGAAGCGGCGGGTGAGGGCGAGCCGGCCCTGGCCGCCGAGGTCGGTGTCGAGCCGCTGGGCCTCGCCGCCGTTGAACCGCCGGGCCTCCTCGGCCGCGAAGCGGAACACCGAGACGGCACGGCCGACCTCGCCGCGCGCCCACTTCATGGGCTTGCCGTTCTCGGCGGAGATCAGCCGCGCGATCTCCTCGGTGCGCTCGACGAGGCGCTTGCTGACGTGGTCGAGGGCGGCGGCGCGCACATGGGCCGGGGTGGCGGCGAACTCGTCGCGCACGGCGTACGCGGCGGCCACGGCCTCCTCGACCTGCGCGTCCGTCGGCACGCTCACCTTGCCGACGAGCCGTCCGTCCCACGGGGAGGTGACGTCGAAGGTGTCCTCGCCGGTGGCCTGGCGGCCGGCGAGCCAGAAGGCGTGGGTGGAGGTCATGTTCGTTCCGGCCCTTCGGCGTTGGGGGTGATCCGGTGGTACGGGGTCAACGGTAGGCGCGGGGTGGCCGAAGGGCGTTTGTCCGAGGCGTAGCAGTGGCGGCCGAGGACACTACGGTTTGGCTAGTCCGTGGACGTCGCCTTGAGGGCCAGCCAAAGCTCCATGCGGGCGTCCGGGTCGTCCAGCGAGCGGCCGAGGATCTCCTCGACCCGCCGCATGCGGTAGCGCAGGGTGTGGCGGTGGACGCCGAGGTCGGCCGCCGCCGCGTCCCACTGGCCGTGCTTGGACAGCCAGGCGCGCAGGGAGGCGACCAGGTCACCGCGGCCCGTGGCGTCGTGCTCGTACAGCGGGCGCAGCATGCCGTCGGCGAAGGCCCGTACCGCGTCGTCCGCCAGCAGCGGCAGCACGGATCCGGCCGCCACCTGCTCGTGCTCCACGAGCACACGCCCGCGCCGCCGCGCCACCGACAGCGCCTGTTCGGCCTGCTTGTACGCGGCGGAGGCGGCGATCGGCCCGGCCGGCGCGGACAGGCCCACGACCAGCTCGTGGTCCTCACCGGCCGGCACCTTCTCGCGTACGCCGGCCCGGGCCGACTCCAGTGCTGCCGCGTACTCCCCGCAGGCCGCCGCGGCGGCACCGCCGTCCGCGGCCAGCACCACCAGCCGCTCCCCCTCCGGCACGACGAGGACGGCCTCGCCGGCCCGGGCCGCCGCGGACTCCACGACGTCGGCGAGCGCCGCGAGGGGATCGCCGCCCGTGTCGGCCACGGCGAGCGCGGCGGCGGAGGGCCGTTCGACGGCCGGGGCACCCGGGCGGGCCTCGGCACGGGCCAGCGCGGCCGACGCCGACACCGGCACCCGCTCGGCGACCAGCATCCGGAACGGCGCGTCCAGCAGCCCGCCGTACAGGTCCCCGGCGACCGCACGCGCGTGGTCCGGCTCCCCGGCCAGCAGCATGCGCAGCACCGCCGCGCCGACCCGCTGCTCGGCCGCCTGGAGGGACCGGGAGCGTTCCGTGGTCAGGGTCAGCAGCGCGATGGCCGAGTGGACGGCGTAGCGCTCGGCCGTGCCGAGGGTTGCGGCCGTCCCCACGGCGAGGGCCGCCCGGGGGCGCCGGCCCGTGCCGATGGTGTGCAGTTCGACCCGGTCCTCGTTCTCCGGGCCGCCGACCACCGACGAGGCGGGCGCGGGCCGGTCCCGCAGCCGCTGCACGTCACCGGTGAGCCGCGCGGCCCGCCGCCCGGCCCACTCCGGTGCCGTGGCGACGACGGCACCGGAGGCGTCGTACAGCGCGGCCCAGCCGTCGACCTGTGCGGCCAGCGCGGCCAGCAGACCCTCCGGCCCGCCCGTCTGGGCCTGCCTGGTCAGCTCGCGCTGGGCGGCGAACCCTGCCGTCACGGCGCGGTACTGGTCGGCGGCTATCGCGGCGGACACGGCCTTGCTGATGGCGAGGAAGGGCGTGCGGCGCGGCACCTCCAGCAGCGGCAGGCCCTCCTCCTCGGCCGCGTCGACGAGCGCCTTGGGGATCTCCTCGTAGTTCACACCGACGGCGAAGCCGAGCCCGACCACCCCGGCCCCGACCAGCCGCCGTACGTAGCGGCGCATGGCCTCCGGGTCCTCGGCGTCCAGTTTGAGCGCGGTGACCAGCAGCAGTTCCCCGCCCTCCATGTAGGGGACGGGGTCGGCGAGCTCGCTGACGTGTGCCCAGCGGACCGGCACGTCGAGGCGGTCTTCGCCCGCCCGCACGGTGAGTTTCAGCGCGGAGTGGTGGACGAGCGAGGCGAGCGTCGGGGGCATGAGGCCTTCAGGTCTGCGTCAGGGCTGTGTGATCTTTGTGGTCTTTTGGCCGCCACGTATGAACGACCTGTGACGATTCTGCCTCACCGTACGGTCTCCGCGTACCCGTACCGGCCGGAGGACGTATCAGCCCCGGAGATCCACCAGCAGCGGTGGCGCGTGCTCGCCCTGGACGTCGGTCAGCGACAGCACCGCGTGCCCGGCCGGGACCCCGTGGGCCAGCTCGGAGGCGGACCAGCGCTCCCGTTCGACCTGCCGCACGGTCACCGCCCTTGCGGTCGGGGCCTTGCCGGTGATCACCCGGCGCAGCATGTGCGCGGCCTTGCCCGCGGGCGTCTCCGCGATGATCTGCCGGTCGGTGACGTCCCGGGCCTCGGTCCACTCCTTGCCCCACACCTCCGCGAAGTCCTGCCCGTCCCACGGGGTGAGCCCCGACAGCGCCATCCGGCAGCCGGTTGCGCCCAGCAGCGGCCCGCGCAGCGGCCGGGCCACGTCGTCCAGCGTGCGCAGGGTCAGCACGACCCCGGCGTTGCCGGACCGCAGCCGCTGGATGCCGCGCACCGCCTCGGGCGTCACCACGCCGGTCGCGTCGTCGAGCAGCAGACAGGCGAACAGCGACCGGTCCTCCCGTACGGCGACACTCGCCGTGAACTGCGCGAGCACCAGCCGCGCCAGCATCCGGGAGGCGTCGGCGTGCCCGCGCTCGGGCAGGTCGATCCGTACGCGTACGGGATGGTCGAGGGCCTTGAGCGTGAAGGGCCGGGTGGCCCCGGAGGTGTCGAAGAACGAGGCGAAGGCGGGCCGGTCCAGCAAGGCGACCCGATCCGCGAGCACTCCGCCGACATCACCCGGCTGCCCCATCTGCCGCTCCCGGGCAGCCAGCTCCCGCAGCAGCGACTCCTGCCCGGCGTCCTGAAGCCCCTGCCGCAGCGCGGCCAGCGGCCCCGGCGCCCCGTCCAGCAGTTGCCGCAGCTCCGGCACGGACGGAAAACGCCCGTGCACGGCCCGGAACGGTCCCAGCAACTGCGCGAGGACGGTCGTGGAACGCCGGCTGTCACTGCCCGGATGCGGATCGGCGAGATCCCCGACGAGCGCCTCGGCGAGCACCGCCGCGGCCTCGTCCGGGTCGCCGGTGCCCCCGTACAGATCCAGGTCGTACTCGGACTCCTGGTTCCCGATCCGCACGACGACGTCATACGCGTCGGCCGGCCCGAGCCCGGCCCCCGCCGCCCCGACCACGACGACGGCGGCCCGCCCGGCGAGAGCATGCAGACACAACGACTCGGCGAGCGGCCGCACGACGGCCCCGGTCTTGCCGGATCCGGCGGGGCCGACGGCGAGCAGAGAGGTACCGAGCAGCTCGGGGCCGAGGGCGAGGCCGGTGCCGCGGTACGCGTACGGATTGCGCGGGTCGTCGGCGCTGGTTCCCAGCCGCACCTGTCCGGTGAGCAGATCATGCCGGGCCAGCCGGGTAGGCAGGTCGCGTGCGCCGGAGGGGTGCAGGCAGGCGGCGGCGCCGTCCTGGAGCACGGCCCCACTGAAGGTGGCCAGACTGTGCCGGCCACTGCGCACGCCCTGCCAGGCGCGGGCGATCCGGGCGTGGTCGACATCCCGCATGAGACCGGCCCGCGCATCGGCGGCAAGCCGCTCGGCGGCGTCGACGGCTCCGGCGGCGCGCAGGGCGGGCCATTCAGCGGGGTCGGCTTCAGGAGCGGGCGGCGGCGCGGCACTCGGCTCGCTGCGGCGCCAGGCGGCGGGACCGTACCGGCGCCACAGCTCGGGCCAATGCCCGATCCTTCCGAAGAGCGCGAAGATCGCGACGAACACCAGGCCCTCATAGATGTACGAGGCCACACCTCCCACGGCCCCGGCCTTGCCGAGGGCCCAGGAATCCGGCGCCAGCACGAACCATGGCCAAAGCCAGAAGCCTCCGAGATAGCCGTTGTAGAGCAGCGAGCACAGCAGCCAACCGCACAGGAACGCGATCACCGCACCGCCGACCAGCTGCCGCGTCGGGATCCGCTCCGGCTCCTCCGCCGGCCGCGGCCGATGCCCGAACCGCCACACGCCGGGCGGCGCCTCGGGCCGGGGTGTGCGCAGCCACGTCAGAAACGAGGACCCGTCCGGCATCGGGGGCACCCCGGGCGCCCGGGTCGGCCGGGGCGGCACGGTGAACCCGTCCGGCGGCACCGCGGGCACCTCCGGCGGCCCCGCCGGACGCGGCACCGGGTTCGCATGCGTACCCCGCGCCTCCTGCGTCCCGTCGCTGTCCATCGCCCTTGCCCCCTGACCAGCCGCTCCGTCCACCATCAGCGAGCCAATCTAACGCCCTGCCCTGGGGAGTTCACCGCTTACACGGCCGACAGAACGGACCGACGTGCTCCGGATATGGTCATGACCTCCCCTCAGGACGCGCAGCAGCGGACGGAGACGCCCCGGTGACCGAGCAACTTCCCTCCAGCGTCCAGGACTTCACGCAGACCGCGAGCGTGGCCTGGAACGACACGGCGACGCGCAGGGCCTGGTGGCGGCAGACGGTCAGGAGCCTGCTGGTGGTCGGCCTCTGCGCTGCTTGGTGGGTCTGGTACGCGGGCACCACCGTTGCGGTGCGCGAGCAGGTGGTCCTGCTGACCATCGCGTTCTTCGCCTACAGCGCCTTCGGGGTACCTCTACAGCTTCTGGCCGAGCTGCCGAACGCCTGGCGGGTGCGGCGGCTCCTGCGGGCCCATCCCTGGCAGATCGCAGAGGACCCACCGCGCGGCGTGTCGGACCACCCGAAGGCCCGGGACGTGAGCGCCGCCTGGTTCGAGGTCCCCGACCCCGCTGCGCCCGAACGGCAGGTGCCGCTGATCAGCCGCGCGCCCCTGTGGTGGGTCCGTCGTATGAAGCCGGACGCCCCCGCCGAACGCCGGGCGCAGATCGCCCGGCTCTGGTACTGCGGCCTCCCCGGCGACGAGGTGGTCATCGCCGCGTCCCGGGCCAAGGAGCGGGCCCCGCGCCGACTGCGCCACCAGTACCTGCGGCATTCACTGCTGCCCGAGCACGCTGCCCGGACGGACGTGCCCCTCCCGCACCCGTCCCGCAGCGCCCTCTCCCATCCGCCCACGGCCCGCACAGTGCGCCGCCGCCTCGTCCGCCTCCTCATCGTTCTCGTCCTCGTCTGGCCGGCCGTCCTGACCATGCAGATCGCCGTGGTCGCCGGCGGGGACAGCGACAAGGTCGGCCTGTTCGCCTTGGCCCTGCTGTTCGAGGTGACCCTGCTCCCGTTTCATGTCTTCCTGATCGTCGCCAACCGCCGCATGGCCGGGACCCTGGCCGGGCATCCCTGGCGCCTCGTCGACTGCGAGATCCGCAGCCGCGGCAAGGCGCAGTTGATCCACGTCGGCGACCGCACTCTGCTGCCCCCGCCGCACACGCAGCTGGGCGCAGGGGTCACCCAGCTCTGGATCGCGGGCCATCCACACCGCCGCTGTGTCGTCTCCGTCCCCGGCGGCGCCAGGCCTGTCCGCGTCGCCATGTCCACCACGGACAACACGCCCACCTGACAACGCCCACATGGAGCATGCCCACCCCCCTCCCCCCGTCCTAGCCTGCGAGAAAAGAAGCGAAGTGGCTGTACACATTCGTCCGCACCACCCCAGGAGCCCCGCATGACCGCACTTCCGCAGGAGCGTCGCGTCGTCACCGCCATTCCCGGACCGAAGTCGCAGGAGTTGCAGGCCCGCCGTACCGCCGCGGTCGCGCAGGGTGTGGGCTCCGTGCTGCCCGTGTTCGCGGCGCGGGCCGGTGGCGGGATCATCGAGGACGTCGACGGGAACCGGCTGATCGACTTCGGGTCGGGCATCGCCGTGACCTCCGTCGGCGCGTCCGCGGAGGCCGTCGTGCGCCGGGCGTCCGCGCAGCTCGCCGACTTCACCCACACCTGTTTCATGGTCACGCCGTACGAGGGGTACGTCGAGGTCGCCGAGGCGCTCGCCGAGCTGACCCCGGGTGACCACGCCAAGAAGAGCGCGCTGTTCAACTCCGGCGCCGAGGCCGTCGAGAACGCCGTGAAGATCGCGCGGTCGTACACGAAGCGGCAGGCCGTCGTGGTCTTCGACCACGGCTACCACGGGCGGACCAACCTGACCATGGCGCTGACGTCCAAGAACATGCCGTACAAGCACGGCTTCGGGCCTTTCGCGCCCGAGGTGTACCGCGTGCCCGTGGCGTACGGCTACCGCTGGCCGACCGGTCCCGAGAACGCCGGTCCCGAGGCCGCCGCGCAGGCCATCGACCAGATCAGCAAGCAGGTCGGCGCGGAGAACGTCGCCGCGATCATCATCGAGCCGGTGCTCGGCGAGGGCGGTTTCATCGAGCCGGCCAAGGGCTTCCTGCCGGCGATCCGCACGTTCGCCTCCGACCACGGCATCGTCTTCGTCGCCGACGAGATCCAGTCCGGCTTCTGCCGCACGGGGCAGTGGTTCGCCTGTGAGGACGAGGGCGTCGTCCCGGACCTGATCACCACCGCCAAGGGCATCGCGGGTGGTCTGCCGCTCGCCGCCGTGACCGGGCGCGCCGAGATCATGGACGCCGCGCACGCCGGCGGCCTGGGCGGCACCTACGGCGGCAACCCGGTCGCCTGCGCGGGCGCCCTGGGCGCGATCGAGACCATGAAGGAGCTCGACCTCAACGCCAGGGCGAAGAACATCGAGTCCGTGATGAAGGCGCGCCTTTCCGCCATGCAGGACAAGTTCGACATCATCGGCGACGTCCGTGGCCGGGGCGCGATGATCGCCATCGAGCTGGTCAAGGACCGTACGACGAAGGAGCCCCACCCCGAGGCGACCGCCGCGCTCGCCAAGGCCTGCCACGCCGAGGGCCTGCTGGTCCTGACCTGTGGCACGTACGGCAACGTGCTCCGCTTCCTGCCCCCGCTGGTGATCGGCGAGGAGCTGCTGAACGAGGGCCTCGACATCATCGAGCAGGCCTTCGCGCGCATCTGAGCCGGCATCGGGGCAGGTGAACCGCTCGCGTTCCGCTTCCCGGGGTGGCGAGCGGCAGAGCGTGTGAAGAAGGTGTGCGAGGTGGATGACAGGGGGCGCTACGGCCTGTCCTCCGCCCAGCCCCTGTCGTAGGTTCTACCCAGATGAGAGATACACCCCGCCCACAGGGGACTGTGGGTGACATCAGGCCGGGGCCTCCCCAGCTTCGACCTGGTCGTGCCCTCGCGCACACAACCGGAGCCTGAGGCTCTGGATCTCCTCACCGATCGGACAGTCGCCCGCCCCAAACCCCCCGGGGCGCGCGACGATCCGGTCCGGACGGCCGCCCCGGAACTACCCCCCCTGTTCCGGGGCGGCCGACCTCCCTCTCCGAGCCTTCGCGGCGTCACATCCTCTGTGGCGGCCTTTCCGCGCCTTTCCGCACCCTTCCGCCGGCGTATCCGCGGCGCGGCCTGCCCGGCCCATCGAGTCCGGCCCGTCATGCCGTTCGTACCGCGGGCGGAGCCGGTTCCGGGCGGTGTATCCCGCGCGGGCGGTATCCCAGGGCGTCCGCGAACCCGAGGAGATCCGCGAGCAGCCAGATGATGGCGAGCCACATCTCCGTGCCCTGGAGGCCGGGGTCACGGCCCGGGCCGGTGCCGTCGGGGGTGGGGCCGAAGGGGAAGCCCCGGCCCGGCTGCCAGCGGCGCAGGGCGGTGCTGAGCTGGGCCGACGCCCAGGAACGGGCCTCCTCGGCGCGGTGGGTGGTCTGCCGGGCGCAGAGCCACAAGGGGTGGATCACGTCCAGGACGTTGCAGGCGTTCTCCCGGCCGGGCGAGAAGTGGCGGGCGTCGCGCGCGTGGTCGAGAACCGTGTCGATCACGCGCTCCGCGTACGGTACGGGCAGCCCGAACTGGGCGAAGGAGCCGCGGGTGAGCCGGTAGTAGCCGTTGACCATCTGGAGGCGTCCGGACTCCAGCGTGGGTGAGCCCCACATGCCCGTCCAGGGGTCGGCATGCGTGTGCAGCCAGCCGAACAGCGCCTCCAGTGCCCCGGGCACGGCGGCCTCCGTACCGAGACGCAGGTTCCAGTGCGCGGCGGTGGCCCAGGAATCGACCCACGCCCCGGCGTGCCAGGCACGGTCGGACCAGGGAAGCCCGGCCAGGTGCCCGACCAGTTGCTCCGCCGTGGTGGTGCGCACGGTGTGGACCGGGTGGGCGAAGGAACTGCCGAGCAGGTCCAGCGCGTAGCCCGCACACAGCACGTGGTACGCCGAGGCCCCGTCCTCCGGCAGCCCGGCCGGGCCGGGGAGCGGCGGTGCCGAGCCGAACTCGGGGACCAGCCCGGTGACGGGGTCCTGCAGCGCACGCAGCCGTGCCGTGTGCTCGGCGGCGGGCAACTGGGGCGGCGCTGCCCCGAGCAGCAGCTCGGCGATCTCGACGGCGTCGCAGTGGGCCCGCACGGTCGGCTCGGCACCGGGCCGGTCGACGTACCGGCCGCTGTCGGGCTGCCAGCAGCGGTCGAGCAGGCCGGCGGCCTGCGCGCGGGCGGCGGCGGCGAACGCGGACAGTTCACCGACGAGCGCCGGCCGCTCCTGGGCGGGGTGCGGGGCCGCTGAGCGCGTTGCGGGCCGCCGTGGGTCCCGCCGGTCGCGGATCCGGTGGGCCGGATTGCCGGCCGCCACCGTCCACGCCGGCAGGTCCTTCGTGACGACCGCGCCGGCGCCGATGACGCAGTGGTCTCCGATGGTGACGCCGTCGACGACGACCACGTGGGAGCCGATCCACACGTCGTCGCCGACCGTGATCCCCCGGCTGGTGACGGGCTGCTGATGGACCGGCAGGTCGGGCGCGGACCCGTGGTTGAAGCCGAGCAGCGAGCTGTGGGCGCCGACGCGCACCCCGTTGCCGAGGGTGACGGTGCCGCGCACCACGGTGAAGGGGTTGATCGTGCAGTCGGCGCCGGTGCGTATGTCGCCGGTGACGTAGGCGTGGGCCGCGATGTACGACCGGTCGCCCAGGGACAGGTGCTCCGGGTACACGGCGGCCGTCTCCGCGACGAAGCAGCCCTCGCCGAGCCGCACGGACGCAGCTCCCGCCCCCGCTACCCCGAGCAGCCGCTTCTGCCGCTGCTCCTGTGCCGCGCGCTGCCCCTCCGACGCCTGCTCGGCGTAGAGCCACGGACAGTGGTCGAGGAGGCCGTCGTCGTCGCTCTGGGGCTGGCTCACGTGATCCTCCAGTGGGGTCGCGCGGGTGGACAGGGGATATCCGTGCCCGTGCCAAGCTAAGCCCCATGCCGATCTCCGGGAACCAGGATCTCGACGAGCCCGCCACCACCGCGCGGCACCCGCGCTTCCCGGCCCTCCTGCTCGGCATCCCCGCGCTCCTCTTCGCGCTGATCACCTGGCAGGTCGTAGCGGACGGCCCGCTCGTCCGCCTCGACGAGCGCGTCAGCCGCGGCCTCGTCCACCCGGACGGTCCGTCCGAGTTCCTCTCCGACCTCGGCAACGTCCAGGTCGCGCTCCCGGTCCTCGCCGTCGCCCTCGGATACCTCGCGCTGCGGACCCGCGGTACGGACCGCTGGTGGCTGCCCGTCACCGCCGCGGTCCTCCTCATGGCGCTGGTCCCGGCACTGATCGTCCCGCTCAAGGAACTCACGGACCGCGCGGGCACCCCGGCCGTCCCGCCCGGCACCGGCTACTACCCCTCGGGCCACACCGCCACGGCCGCCATCGCCTACGGCAGCGCGACCCTGCTCCTGCTCCCCCGGCTCCGCACCCCCTTCGCCCGCCGCGCCCTGGCCACCGCCTGCCTCGCCCTCGTACTCGGCACGAGCTACGGTCTGGTCCGCCATGGCTACCACTGGCCGCTGGACGTGGTGGCCAGTTGGTGTCTGTGCGCGGTGCTGCTGTCGTCGCTGTGGCTGTTCCTCAGACGGACGACACCGCCCGAACAGCCCCGGTAGGCCCTAATCGCCGTGCTCCGTGGCCAGTCCCGCCGCCGCCTCGTGCATCGCGAGTTCCAGCAGGGCCGGGTCCGTCAGGGTGCCCGAGCCGTCCGGGGGGACGAGCCAGCGGATGCCGCCGGGTGCGGAACGGCCTGGGTAAGGCACGACGATCCAGGTGCCGGCGCCCGCCGTGCGGATGCCCGTGCCGAGCCAGCGGGCCGCGGTGCCCGGCGGCACGAAGAATCCCATGCGCGCGTCGCCGAAGTCGACGAGCACGGGGCCCGGCTGGTCGAGGACGCGGCTGAGCACGTCGAGCGTGGCGTAGCCGAGTTCGGCGGGCAGGATGAGCACGTCCCAGGCGCCGCCGGCGGGCAGCAGCGCCACCCCGAGCGGGTTGCGCTCCCACTCCCGGCGGCAGGCCTCGGGATCGGGTGCGACGGATGCGAGCCACTCGATCGCCGTCTTCGCACCGGTCATCAGGAAGACCTCCTTCTCTCGTGAATCCCGTGAATCTCGCGGAACGCGCAGGGCGTCCCGAGGGAGAGGGAGGTCTCCGTGCGGTCATTACGCGGGTTGTGGCCCCTCGTTGGAGTGAACCGTCTCACACCCGCGGGTTCAGCTGTCGAAGCCGAGCCCCAGCCGGTCCATCGTGCGCAGCCACAGGTTGCGGCGGCCGCCCTGGGCGTCCGCGCGGGCCAGGGACCACTTGGTGAGGGCGATGCCCGTCCAGGCGAAGGGTTCCGGCGGGAAGGGCAGGGGCTTCTTGCGGACCATCGCCAGTTCCGTGCGCTCCGTGCGCTCGCCGGACAGCAGGTCCAGCATCACCTCGGCACCGAAGCGCGTGGCACCGACACCGAGACCGGTGTAGCCCGCCGCGTACGCGACCTTCTGCTGGTGAGCGGTGCCGAAGAACGCCGAGAAGCGGGAGCAGGTGTCGATCGCGCCGCCCCAGGCATGGGTGAAGCGGACGCCCTCCAGTTGCGGGAAGCAGGTGAAGAAGTGTGCGGCGAGCTTGGCGTAGGTCTCCGGGCGGTCGTCGTACTCGGCGCGGACGCGGCCGCCGTAGGGGTAGATCGCGTCGTAGCCGCCCCAGAGGATCCGGTTGTCGGCGGACAGGCGGAAGTAGTGGAACTGGTTCGCCGAGTCCCCGAGGCCCTGGCGGTTGTGCCAGCCGATCGAGGCCAGTCGCGCGTCGCTGAGCGGCTCGGTCATCAGGGCGTAGTCGTAGACCGGGACGGTGTACGAGCGGACCCGTCGGACCAGGTTCGGGAAGATGTTCGTGCCGAGGGCGACCTGGCGGGCGCGGACCCGGCCGTAGGGGGTGCGCACGGCCATGCCGGGGCCGTACGGCTTCAGGGTGAGGGCGGGGGTGTGCTCGTAGACGCGGACGCCCAGTTCGGCGCAGGCCCGCTTCAGGCCCCAGGCGAGCTTCGCGGGATGCAGCATGGCCACGCCTCTGCGGTCCCACAGGCCCGCCTGGAAGGTCGGTGAGTCCACCTGTTCCCGGACCGCCTCGGTGTCCAGGAACTCGACGTCGTCGGCGAGGCCCCGGCGAACCGTCTCCTCGTGCCAGGCGCGCAGTTCCGTCGCCTGGTAGGGCTCGGTGGCGACGTCGATCTCGCCGGTGCGTTCGAAGTCGCAGTCGAGGGAGTGCCGGGCGACCGCCGCCTCGATCGCGTCGAGGTTGCGGGCGCCCAGCTCCTGGAGCTTGTGGATCTCGTCGGGCCAGCGGGCGAGGCCGTTGGGCAGGCCGTGGGTGAGGGAGGCGGCGCAGAATCCGCCGTTGCGACCGGAGGCGGCCCAGCCCACCTCGCGGCCCTCCACCAGCACCACGTCCCGCCGCGGGTCGCGTTCCTTGGCGATGAGCGCGGTCCACAGTCCGCTGTAACCGCCGCCGACGACCAGCAGATCGCAGGTCTCGGAGGTGGTGAGGGCGGGTTCGGGGCGGGGCCGGCCGGGGTCGTCCAGCCAGTACGGGACCGGCTGGGCGTCGGAAAGCGAACGAATCCACGTGTTCCGCTGGTTCATGGCGCTCGGGGCCATGATGTCAACTCCCTACGGTTGTGCCTTCTGTCTGTTGCGGCGATTGCCGACGGCCATGGAAGCCAGGACGAGCAGTACGGCGACGATGAACATGGCCGTGCCGATGACGTTGATCTGGACGGGCGTTCCGCGCTGCGCCGAGCCCCAGACGAACATGGGGAAGGTGACGGTCGAGCCGGCGTTGAAATTGGTGATGATGAAGTCGTCGAAGGAGAGGGCGAAGGCGAGCAGGGCGCCCGCCGCGATTCCCGGCGCCGCGATCGGCAGGGTGACCCGGACGAACGTCTGGAACGGGCCCGCGTACAGGTCCCGCGCCGCCTCCTCCAGTTTCGGGTCCATCGACATCACGCGTGCCTTGACGGCCGTGACGACGAAACTCAGGCAGAACATGATGTGCGCGATGAGGATCGTCCAGAAGCCCAGCTGGGCGCCCATGTTGAGGAACAGGGTGAGCAGCGAGGCGGCCATGACGACCTCGGGCATCGCCATCGGCAGGAAGATCAGCGAGTTCACGGCGCCGCGGGCGCGGAACCGGTAGCGGACCAGCGCGAAGGCGATGAGCGTGCCCAGGAGGGTGGCGCCGAGGGTCGCCCAGAACGCGATCTGGAGGCTGACCGACAGCGAGCCGCACAGGTCGGAGACGCCGCACGGATCCTTCCACGCGTCCAGGGAGAACTGCTGCCATTCGTAGTTGAAGCGCCCCTTCGGTTTGTTGAAGGAGAACACCGTGACGATGACGTTCGGCAGCAGCAGATAGCCGAGTGTCAGCAGTCCCGCGATGACGACGAGATTTCTTTTCAGCCAGTTGACGAAGGGCATTTAGACCAGATCCTCCGTCCCGGACCTGCGGATGTAGAGGGTGACCATGAGGAGAATGGCCGCCATGAGGATGAAGGAGAGCGCCGCGGCCGTCGGATAGTCGAGCACTCTGAGGAACTGCGTCTGGATGACGTTTCCGACCATGCGGGTGTCCGTGGAACCGAGCAGGTCGGCGTTGACGTAGTCGCCGCTGGCCGGGATGAAGGTCAGCAGCGTGCCGGAGACGACACCCGGCATCGACAGCGGGAAGGTGACCTTGCGGAAGGTCGTCCAGGGACGGGCGTACAGGTCGCCGGCGGCCTCGTGGAGCCGGCCGTCGATGCGCTCCAGCGAGGTGTAGAGCGGAAGGATCATGAACGGCAGGAAGTTGTACGTCAGTCCGCAGACCACCGCCAGCGGCGTGGCCAGGACGCGGTCGCCGGCGGTCCAGCCGAGCCAGTTGGTGACGTCCAGGACGTGCAGCGTGTCGAGCGCGCCGACGAGCGGGCCGCCGTCCGCGAGGATCGTCTTCCAGGCCAGGGTGCGGATCAGGAAGCTGGTGAAGAACGGCGCGATCACCAGGATCATGATCAGGTTCCGCCAGCGGCCCGCGCGGAAGGCGATCAGATATGCGAGCGGGTAGCCGAGCAGCAGGCACAGGATCGTCGCGGTGCCCGCGTAGAGCACCGACCGGACGAACTGCGGCCAGTACGCGGTGAGCGCGTCCCAGTACGTGGCGAAGTGCCAGGTGACCTTGTAGCCCTCCTCCAGGGAGCCCGTCTGCACGGACGTGGAGGCCTGGTAGATCATCGGCAGCGCGAAGAAGACGACCAGCCAGAGGATGCCGGGCAGCAGCAGCCAGTACGGCGTCCAGCGGCCCCTGCGCTTCGGGGGTTCCGGCTCGGGGGCTTGGGGCACGAGCGGCGGTGGCGCTTCGGTGAGTGTCGACATCAGGCCGCCTCTTCCGCTCCGGCGGAGCCCTCTGTCCCGGCAAACACGGACTGGGCGGCGTCCAGGCCGAAGGTGTGGGCCGGGTTCCAGTGCAGGACGACCTCGGCGCCGGGCACCAGGCGGGGGTCGCGGTCGATGTTCTGGGCGTAGACCTCGAAGTCGGAGCAGACCGGGCTGTCGACGACGTACTGCGTGGAGACACCGATGAAGCTGGAGTCCGAGATCGTCCCGGTGATGCGGTTGCGGCCCTCGGGTATCTCGCCGGCGTCGTCCGCGTGGGTGAGGGAGATCTTCTCCGGGCGGACGCCGACCAGCACCTTGCCGCCGGTGCTCGCGGCCGCCGAACAGCGCGCCTCGGGCAGGACGAGCTTGCCCCCGCCCGCCTTCAGCACGATCTCCTCACCGCTCTTGGAGTCGACCTCGGCCTCGATGAAGTTGGAGGTGCCGAGGAAGTTCGCGACGAACGTGGTGCGCGGGTTCTCGTAGAGGTCGGCCGGCGCGCCGAGCTGCTCGACGCGACCCGCGTTCATCACGGCGACCGTGTCGGCCATGGTCATGGCCTCCTCCTGGTCGTGCGTGACGTGGATGAAGGTGATGCCGACCTCGGTCTGGATGCGCTTGAGTTCCAGCTGCATCTGGCGGCGCAGCTTCAGGTCGAGGGCGCCAAGCGGCTCGTCGAGGAGGAGCACCTTGGGGTGGTTGATCAGCGCGCGGGCCACGGCGACGCGCTGCTGCTGACCGCCGGAGAGCTGGTGCGGCTTCTTGCGTGCCTGCTCGCCGAGCTGGACGAGGTCGAGCATCTCCTCGACCTGCTTCTTCACGGACTTCATGCCGCGCCGGCGCAGTCCGAAGGCGACGTTCTCGAAGATGTCGAGGTGCGGGAAGAGGGCGTACGACTGGAAGACCGTGTTCACGGGCCGCTTGTACGGCGGGAGCGCGGTCACGTCCTGGCCGCCCAGCGAGACGGTGCCGGCGGAAGGTTCCTCCAGACCGGCGATCATGCGCAGGGTGGTGGTCTTGCCGCAGCCGGAGGCGCCGAGCAGGGCGAAGAAGGAGCCCTGCGGGACGGTCAGGTCGAGCGGGTGCACGGCGGTGAAGGCGCCGTAGCTCTTGGCTATGCCCGCGAGGCGGACGTCACCGGTGGGGTCCGTTGTGTTCGTCATGGTGGTCACGCCCCCGTCAGCTTCGCGAACTTCGCTTCGAACTCGGTCTCTTCCTTCGCACTCAGCGAGCGGAAGGCATGGGACTTCGCGGCCATGGCCTTGTCGGGAATGATCAGCGGGTTGTTCGCCGCGTCTTTGTCGATCTTCTCCAGCTCGGCCTTCACCCCGTCGACGGGGCACACGTAGTTGATGTACGCGGCGAGTTCGGCGGCCGGCTTCGGCTCGTAGTAGAAGTCGATGAGCCGCTCGGCGTTGGTCTTGTGACGGGCCTTGTTGGGGATCAGCAGGTTGTCGGTCGACGTCATGTAGCCGCTGTCCGGGATGAGGAAGTCGATGTCGGGGCTGTCCGCCTTGAGCTGCACGACGTCACCGGCCCAGGCGACACAGGCGGCGAAGTCGCCGCTGGTCAGGTCCGAGGTGTAGTCGTTGCCGGTGAAGCGGCGGATCTGGCCCTTGTCGACGGCCTTCTGGAGGCGGGCGATGGCCGCGTCGTAGTCGTCGGCGGTGAACTTCGCCGGGTCCTTGCCCATGTCGAGCAGCGTCATGCCGACGCTGTCGCGCATCTCCGACAGGAAGCCGACCCGCCCCTTGAGCCTGGGGTTGTCGAGCAGGTCGGATATCGACGTCACCTCGACGCCGTCGAGGGCCTTCTTGTTGTACGCGATGACGGTGGAGATGCCCTGCCAGACGTACGAGTAGGCGCGGCCCGGGTCCCAGTCGGGGCTGCGGAACTGGGCCGACAGGTTGGCGTAGGCGTGCGGCAGGTTGGCCGGGTCCAGCTTCTGCACCCAGCCCAGGCGGATGAGGCGGGCGGCCAGCCAGTCAGTGAGGACGATCAGGTCACGGCCGGTGTCCTGGCCCGCCGCGAGCTGCGGCTTGATCTTGCCGAAGAACTCGTTGTTGTCGTTGATGTCCTCGGTGTACTTGACCTTGATGCCGGTGCGTTTCGTGAACTGTTCCAGCGTCGGGTGGTGCTTGCCGCTGTCGTCGACGTCCATGTACTCGGTCCAGTTGGAGAAGCTCACCGTCTTCTCCTTCGCCGAGTGGTCCTCTGCCGGGACGCCGCCCTGCGACCGGCCCGCCGCCGGGATGCCGCAGGCGCTCAGCGTCCCGAGTCCGCCGACCGCCAGCGCCCCGCCCGCGGAGGCGCGCAGCAGCGACCGCCGGGTGAGGGCGGCCCTGCCGTTCCTGAAACTGCGCCGCATGGCGGCCACTTGGGCCGGGGACAGGCGGTCGGGCTCGTACTGCTCCATGCGCGTGGTGCCCTTTCGGAGGGTGGGCGGCCGTTGGTCAGGCGGCCTGCTACGGCTATCGGTCCCCGAAGACGGTGCGGTGCCAGTCCTTCGCGGCCACCGCGGTGTTGTCGAACATGACGTGCTTGATCTGGGTGTACTCCTCGAACGAGTACGCGGACATGTCCTTGCCGTAGCCGGAGGACTTGTAGCCGCCGTGCGGCATCTCGCTGATGATCGGGATGTGGTCGTTGACCCACACACAGCCCGCCTTGATCTCGCGGGTGGCCCGGTTCGCCCGGTACACGTCCCGGCTCCACGCGGAGGCGGCCAGCCCGTACGGGGTGTCGTTGGCGAGCGCGATCCCCTCGTCGTCGGTGTCGAACGGCAGCACGACCAGGACGGGTCCGAAGATCTCCGACTGGACGACCTCACTGTCCTGGGCGGCGTCGGCGATGAGGGTGGGCCGGTAGTAGGCGCCCTTGGCGAGTTCGCCCTCCGGTGCTTCCCCACCGGTCACCACGCGCGCGTAGGCGCGCGCCCGGTCGACGAAACCGGCGACACGGTCCCGCTGGACGTGCGAGATCAGCGGTCCGAGGTCGGTGCCGGCGGCGAAGGGGTCGCCGAGCCGGACGGTCTCCATGAGCGCCGCCGTCCGTTCCACGAAGGCGTCGTAGAGCGGTCGCTGCACGTACGCGCGCGTGGCGGCCGTGCAGTCCTGCCCGGTGTTGATGAGTGCGCCCGCGACCGCGCCGTGGGCGGCGGCCTCCAGGTCGGCGTCGTCGAAGACCACGAAGGGCGCCTTGCCGCCGAGCTCCAGATGGAGGCGCTTGACGGTGGCGGTGGCGATCTCGGCGACGCGCTTGCCGACGGCGGTGGAGCCGGTGAAGGAGGTCATGGCCACGTCGGGATGGCCGACGAGGTGCTCACCGGCCTCCCTGCCGGTGCCGGTGACGATGTTGACCACGCCGTCCGGGATCCCGGCGTCCGTGGCCGCCCGGGCGAAGAGCAGCGAGGTCAGCGGGGTGAGCTCGGCGGGCTTCAGGACGACGGTGTTGCCCGCGGCGATCGCCGGGAGGATCTTCCAGGCGGCCATCTGGAGGGGGTAGTTCCAGGGCGCGACGGAGCCGACGACACCGATGGGCTCGCGCCGGACGTACGACGTGTGGTCTCCGGAGTACTCACCGGCGGACTGGCCCTGGAGAAGCCGTGCGGCACCGGCGAAGAAGGCGGTGTTGTCGATCGTCCCCGGGACGTCGAACTCCCGGCTCAGCTTCAGCGGCTTGCCGCACTGGAGCGACTCGGCACGGGCGAAGTCCTCGGCACGGTCGGCCAGGACCGCGGCGAACCGGTGCAGGGCGTCGGAACGCTCGCCGGGTGTGGTCGCCGCCCAGCCCGGGAAGGCTGCGCGGGCGGCTGCCACGGCCCGGTCGACGTCGGCCGTGCCCGCCAGTTCGTAGCGGAGCACCTCCTCGCCCGACGCCGGGTCGACGACCGCGTGCGTGCGGCCCGAGGTGCCCCTGGTCAGGCGCCCGGCGATGTACTGCGCGCCCTCCGCGAAGCGCTCCTCGGCCGGGAATCGGTCCGGGGTGGCGTTGCCAGGGTTGTGCATGTCGCTCTCCTCCGTGTCCCCGCGGTGGGGCCGGCGTGGCTCAGGCTCGATTTGAGTGCCGATCCTGACAGAGGTATGGCACGCCAACAAGGGATTCCGTTGTTGATTTTTGGTTACGCGACGGAATCTGTCGACCAGGTGTCGAGTCCGCCATACCCCGGCAGGACGGTGTGTCAGTGGTGCGTGCCAGACTCGCGTGCATGGAGGAGATCACGGGGGCGGTCCATTCCCGGGACGCCTTGATCAAGGCGGTCCGCGCGGGGGCCAGGATCAAGTATCTGCACTTCTGGGGGCACCGGCCGCGGCCGGACGGCCGGATCGGGGCGAGCTGTCTGAGCCAGTGGTGGCCGGCGCCGTTCACGGTGGACGGCGTGGAGTACGCGACGGCCGAGCACTGGATGATGGCGGGCAAGGCCCGGCTCTTCGAGGACGCGGCGGCGGAGCGGGCCGTCCTGGCCGCCGGGCATCCCGCCGAGGCGAAGAAGGCCGGGCGGCTCGTGCGCGGGTTCGACGAGGCGAGATGGGAGCGGGAGCGGTTCCGGATCGTCGTGGAGGGCAATGTCCACAAGTTCGGTGCGCATCCCGGGCTGCGGGAGTTCTTGCTCGGCACCGGTGACCGGGTGCTGGTCGAGGCGAGTCCCGTGGACCGCGTGTGGGGCATCGGGCTGGCCGCGGACGACGAGGCGGCGGCGGATCCGGAGCGGTGGCGGGGGCCGAACCTGCTGGGCTTCGCGCTGATGGAGGCGCGCGAGCGGCTGCGCGGGTCATGAGCCGGGGGCCGACCCACAGGACCGGCCCCCGTGAAGCAGCGGCTTCAGGCAGCCGCGCCGAGCCCGCCCATGATGCTGGCGAAGAGCAGGAAGCCCAGCAGCGGAAGGATCACGGTGGCGATGATGCCGCAGACCAGTCCGGCGGTCGCCGCACCCTTGTTGGTGGCCTCACCTCGGGTGGCCTTGCCCCGGCCGATGGCGCCGAAGATGATCGCGAGGATGCCCAGGATCACGCCGAAGAACCACAGCAGGAAGGTCAGGCTGCACACCACACCGATGATGCCCAGCACCAGACCCGTGGTTCCCATGCCGTTGCTCGGCTGCGCGGGCATCGCGTAGCCGGGCGCCTGGGGGTAGCCCGCGGGGGGCGCGGCCGGGTAACCGGGGGTGCCCTGGGGGTAGCCGTAGCCGGGGCCGCCCTGCTGCGGATAGCCGTAGCCGGGGGCCGGCTGCTGCGGGGGCTGGGACGGCGGACCGAACCCACCGGGCGTGGGGTTGGTGTTGGACATGGACGATCTCCCCTCCGTTGTCAGACCAGGGAATCGTAGTGGCCGAAACCGCCGCGCAGTACGGGAGTTTCAGTGGTGGGACGCGGCGGTGGCCACGGGGCCCAGGGCGCCGTAGGACGGGTCGTCGTCGAAGTCGTCGCTGTTGATCGCGGCCGTGATGCCGACGGCGATCAGGACGATCACGGTGATGCCGAGGATGATCCCGATGATGCCCATGATCAGGCCCGCCTGCGCCTGACCGTGGTTGGTGGCCACGCCGGCCTCGGCGCGCTTGCGGCCCTTGATGCCGAAGACGACGGCGAGGATGCCGGTGACCAGGGAGACCACGCCGTACAGACAGAAGAGCGTGCAGGAGATGATGCCCAGCACCATCGCGGCGATGCCCATGCCGTTCTGGGGGGCCATGGGCATGCCGGGCCAGCCGTAGCCTGCCTGGGGGTAGCCGGGGTAGCCGTAGCCGCCGGGGGCGACGGGCGGGGGCGGGACAGCGCCGGTGCCGGAGGTGTCGAACTGGGGCGTGCCGGTGGGTGGGGTGAAACCCGCGCTGGGCATCGAGGTGACCGTGGCCTGGTCGTGCACGGACGGCGGCGGCGTCTGGTTCTTGTCGAGCGAGGTCTTGTTCTCCGGGGGCGCCCACGGGTCGTGGCCGCCGCCTCCGTCTGGTTGCGTCGCGTCCGTCATGGTGCATCCCCCCTGGGTCGATCGTGCCGCCATGCTACGGGGCCGTTGGGTGCGTGCCACAGGGCGGGTGCCCGGGGTTGTTCGCGCCCGCGAGGCGGAGCCGCACATCGAGACAGCCCGCTCCCCTCAAAGGGGCGCCGCACCACGGCCTACGATGATGCCGAGTCATCGATCAGCCGATCACCCGCGCCCGCCCGCCACGCGCCGGCAGGAGCGCCGTTCCGGGGAGGAACCTTGACCCAGCATCTCGTCGACCCCCGCGCCCCGCGCGACCTCACGGCGTTCGTCGCCGGACTGCCCAAGGCCGAACTGCACGTGCACCACGTGGGCTCCGCCTCCCCCCGGATCGTGTCCGAGCTGGCCGCCCGCCACCCCGACTCGAGGGTCCCGACCGATCCCGCCGCCCTGGTCGACTACTTCTCGTTCACCGACTTCGCCCACTTCATCGAGGTGTACCTGTCGGTCGTCGACCTGATCCGCACGCCGGAGGACGTCCGGCTGCTGACCTTCGAGGTGGCCCGCGACCTGGCCCGGCAGCAGGTGCGGTACGCCGAGCTGACCATCACCCCGTTCTCCTCCACCCGCCGCGGCATCGACGAGCGCGCCTTCATGGACGCGATCGAGGACGCCCGCAAGGCCGCCGAGGCCGATTTCGGGACCGTGCTGCGCTGGTGCTTCGACATCCCCGGCGAGGCGGGGCTCGAAGCCGCCGAGGAGACGACCAGGCTCGCCACCGACGACCGGCTGCGCCCCGAGGGCCTGGTCTCCTTCGGTCTGGGCGGGCCCGAGGTCGGCGTGCCGCGTCCGCAGTTCAAGCCGTACTTCGACCGGGCGATCGCCGCCGGGCTGCACTCCGTACCGCACGCCGGTGAGACCACCGGCCCTCAGACCGTGTGGGACGCCCTGACGCATCTGCGGGCCGAGCGCATCGGGCACGGCACCAGCTCCGCGCAGGACCCGAAGCTCCTCGCGCACCTCGCCGAGCACCGGATCCCGCTGGAGGTGTGCCCGACCTCCAACATCGCCACGCGCGCGGTCCGCACCCTCGACGAGCACCCGATCAAGGAGTTCGCCGAGGCCGGGGTCGTCGTCACGATCAACTCCGACGACCCGCCGATGTTCGGCACCGACCTCGACAACGAGTACGCGGTCGCCGCCCGGCTGCTCGACCTCGACGAGCGGGGCCTGGCCGACCTGGCGAAGAACGCCGTGGAGGCGTCCTTCCTGGACGCGGCGGGCAAGGCCCGGATCAAGGAGGAGATCGACACCTACACCGCGGCGTGGCTCGACCGGTGACGCCCGCCCCCGAGCACCCCGGACGCCACGTGACCGCCGTGGCCCACCGGGGCGACCCCTACCGCCACCGCGAGAACACCGTCGCCTCGCTGCGTTCGGCGCTCGACCGGGGCGCGGACGCGGTCGAGATCGACGTACGGCTCACCCGGGACGGCGTGCCGGTGCTGCTGCACGACGGGACGCTGAAGCGGCTCTGGGAACACGAGCGGCCGGTGCTCGCGCTGTCCTGGGAGGAGGTGCGCGGGCTGACCGGCGGCGGGGTTCCGGCCCTGACCGAGGCGCTGGCCGCGACCGACGGCCACCGGGTGATGATCGACCTGCCCGGCTCCCCCGACGTGCGGGCGGTGCGGCGGGTGATGGACGCCGTACGGGAGTCCGGGGCGGCGGACCGCGTCTACTACTGCGCCGGCGCCGACGCCATGCTCGCCGTGCGTGCGGCGGACCCGGCCGCCGAGATCGCCCTCACCTGGACGACGCTGGCCCCGCCCCGGCCCGTCCTGCTGGAGGCGATCCGCCCGCGCTGGCTCAACTACCGTTTCGGCCTGGTGGACCGGCCCCTGGCCGAGCGGGTCCACCGCGACGGCTACCTGCTGTCCGTCTGGACCCCCGACACGCGCCGCTCCATGCGACGGCTGCTGCGCGCCGGGGTGGACTCCATCACGACCAACCGCATCGACGTGCTGTGCGCTACACGCGCGAGCGCTGCGGGACCGTCGCCGGATCGGCCGGGGTCGCACGCGTGACGTACTGCGGCACCGGCGCGCTGTCCGTGCCGGTGTCGCGGACGAGTCCGTAGCGGATGGCGCCCTGGGCGGGGCCCACGTTGACGTCCTTGTCCACGGCCGCCCAGTCGGTCGGGAAGACGATGAGGCCGTAGTCGCAGCCGCGTTCGTTCTGGGTGAGGGTGACGGTGCCGTCGAGGTAGAAGTACTCGTTCTGCCACATCTGCTGGGTGCCGGGCGGCAGCACCGCGTACCCGATGTCCGGGCCGCCCATGCCGGTGGCGTAGCCGTTCGGGGCACCCGGCAGCGGGTCGTCCATGCGGCGCGTGCCGCCGGAGGCCACGTGGAACAGCTTGCCCTTGAGGCCGGTCCAGGAGGGCATGACCAGCGCGCCGGGCCGGGACTTCGGCGAGATCTGCCAGCGGACCAGGACGTAACCCCGGCCGCTCAGCGTCACGCTGTCGCCGCGGTGCTGCATGACGGCCTTCGGGCCGCCGGTGCTGGTGATGCCGGACTCGGGGCGGCGCGGCAGGGCGGCGGGCCGGGCGTCCGGGTCGGGGGCGCGGTCGACGGCGTCGACGACCGTGCCGTACAGGTCGGCCTTCTTCGTCGCCGTCGGCGAGGGCGTGGGGGTGGGGGTGGGCGTGGGTGTGGCCGAGGGCGGTGGTTCGGAGGTGGCCGTCGCCGTGGGGGTCACGGCGGCCCGGGGTGGCGGGGCGTCCGGCGGCTGGGTGACGACGTAGGCGCCGCCCGCCACGATCGTCGCGCCGGCGGTCATCGCGACGGCCGGCTTGGTGAGCGCGCCCAGCAGCTTGGCGGACCACCCGGCGGAGGTGGCGGCCACGGCCGTCTTGCCGCCGAAGGCCAGCGACAGGGTGAACCCGACGGGCAGCGGGACGAGCGCGATGCCGACCAGGAGGCGTTCCGCCGGTACGACCGTCTCCCCCCGGGTGCCGCCGCAGTAGCCGCAGCCGCGGATGTGCCGGGCCAGCCGCTTGCGCCACACCGAGTCGGGCCGGCCGTTCCAGCGGCCGGTCAGCTCGCGCAGGCCGGGGCAGGCGCCGTCCAGGGCGCGGACGATGCCGCGCGCGGTCTCCAGGCGCTCCTTCACCCGCTGCACGCGCACGGCGGCGTGCTGCCGGGTGATGCCGACGGCCGCGGCGAGTTCGCGGCGGGTCAGTTCGCCCGCGACCTCCAGCCACCACAGCGACAGCAGTTGCCGGTCCTCGTCGTCGAGCCATCGCACGGCCTCGGCGACCTCACGCCGCTGCCCCTCCAACTGCAGCCGCAGCACGGTCAGTTCGGCGAAGTCGGAGGCCGCCGACTCCTCCAGCCGCTCCGGGGTCCGGCGCCGGGCGCGGTCGCGTATCTGGCGCATGGCGATCGCCACCAGCCACGACCGGAAGCTGTCCGGGTCGCGCAGCGAACCGAGGTTGTCGACCGCGCGCAGCATGGTCTCCTGGACGACGTCGTCGACGTCGGCGTGGCCGTTCAGGGCCCGGCCCACGATGTTGTAGACCAGCGGCAGCCAGCCCGCGACGAGCTCGTCCAGCGCCTGCCGGTCGCCGGACTGCGCCGCCGTGATGGTGGCGCGCCAGTGCTGACTGTCCACGGTGGCCTCTCGCCGGCTGAGATCAGTACTTTTCCGCACGCACCCTCTCAGGCAGGACGGTGGTCTTGGCCATGTGGGGGATCACAGGCGGGGAGACGGCGTGAAGGTTCTCGGGATAACAGTTTTTCTCAGCCGCCGGGCACCGGGATGGCGGCCACCGGCGCGGTCAGCGCCTCCAGCCGCTTGATCCGCTGCCGTACGACGTACAGGGGGATCACCCCGAACACCCCGAAGGCCATGTCGATCACCGACCACCAGAAGGGGATCCCGCGCAACGGCCCGCAGATCAGGGCGAGCGGAACGATGCCCGCGCAGGCGATCATCCCGAACTCGACGACCCAGATGTTGCGGACCGGGTCGCGGTAGGGCCCGTAGAAGGCGACCGCGATCACCAGGTGTGCGAAGGCCAGCCAGTCCGTGCCATAGAGAAGGAAGGGGTATTCGGCGTCGGCCTCGTCGAGCCCGGCCCGCACCCGCTCGATCCACTCCGTCAGCCCGGGCAGGTGGTCCCCCACGGACAGCGCACGCAGCAGTTCCTCGGTCCAGCGCAGTTCGTGCACCAGGGGAAAGGCCGTGGCGCCGCTGAGCACCAGGCACACGACGAAGAAGACCAGCCAGGCGCGAATGCCCTTCAGCAGGGCGGCTCTGTCGCTCATGGCGGCACTCTACGCCCATGTTGAACATGTTCAAAAACAGTTCTGCGGGCAGACGAACGGCCCCGGGCCGCATCAGCGCCCGGGGCCGCCACGACCGAAGGGAGTGCTACGCGTCCAGCGACGTCATCACGTGCTTGATCCGCGTGTAGTCGTCGAAGCCGTACGCCGACAGGTCCTTGCCGTAGCCGGACTTCTTGAAGCCGCCGTGCGGCATCTCCGCGACCAGCGGGATGTGCGTGTTGATCCAGACGCAGCCGAAGTCGAGCTTCTTGGACATCCGCATGGCGCGGCCGTGGTCCTTGGTCCACACGGAGGAGGCGAGCGCGTACTCGACGCCGTTGGCCCACTCCACCGCCTGGTCCTCGTCCGTGAAGGACTGCACGGTGATGACCGGGCCGAAGACCTCCTTCTGGATGATCTCGTCGTCCTGCTTCAGGCCCGAGACGACGGTCGGCGCGTAGAAGTACCCCTTGTCGCCGACCCGCTTGCCGCCGGTCTCCACGCGCGCGTGCGCGGGCAGCCGCTCGATGAAGCCCTCGACCTGCTTGAGCTGGTTGGGGTTGTTGAGCGGGCCGAACAGCACGTCCTCGTCGTCCGGCTGCCCGGTCTTGGTCTCGGCGGCGGCCTTCGACAGCGCGGAGACGAACTCGTCGTGGATGGACTCGTGGACGAGCACGCGCGTGGCGGCCGTGCAGTCCTGGCCGGCGTTGAAGTAGCCCGCGACCGAGATGTCCTCGACGGCCTTGGCGATGTCGGTGTCCTCGAAGACCACGACCGGCGCCTTGCCGCCCAGCTCCAGGTGGACGCGCTTGACGTCCTTGGAGGCGGACTCGGCGACCTGGATGCCGGCGCGCACCGAGCCGGTGATGGAGGCCATCGCCGGGATCTCGTGCTCGACCATCATGCGGCCGGTCTCGCGGTCGCCGCAGATGACGTTGAAGACGCCCTTCGGCAGGATCCCGCCGAGGATCTCCGCGATCAGCACCGTGGACGCCGGGGTGGTGTCGGACGGCTTCAGGACGACCGTGTTGCCCGCCGCGATCGCCGGGGCGAACTTCCACACGGCCATCATCATCGGGTAGTTCCACGGCGCGACCTGCGCGCAGACGCCGACCGGCTCCCGGCGCACGATGGAGGTCAGGCCCTCCATGTACTCACCGGCCGAGCGGCCCTCGAGCATCCGCGCCGCACCCGCGAAGAAGCGGATCTGGTCGACCATCGGCGGGATCTCCTCGGAGCGGGTCAGCCCGACCGGCTTGCCCGTGTTCTCCACCTCGGCCGCGATCAGCTCCTCGGCGCGCTCCTCGAAGGCGTCCGCGATCTTCAGCAGGGCCTTCTGGCGCTCGGCGGGCGTGGTGTCGCGCCAGCCGGGGAAGGCCTCGGCGGCCGCCGCCATCGCGGCGTCCACGTCCGCCTGCCCGGACAGCGGAGCGGTCGCGTACGCCTCGCCCGTCGCGGGATTGACCACGTCGGTGGTCCGTCCGTCGGCGGCGTCCCGGAACTCACCGCCGATGTAGTTGCGCAGACGACGCAGCTCGGTGCTCACTGCCGGCCCTCCAGTTCGGATGTCCAGTACTTGAGACACCCACCCTAGTCGGCCGGTCCACGTTTTCAACACCCCCGCTCCCTTCGATCGTGCGGAATCCGCAGATGCGAGCTACACAAACAACGGATTTCATCGATCAGACCTTGCGGAAGTGTCGAGACCTCGTGCACAGTGAGCCCGTGGCCAGTCGAAGCGCAGACCAGAGGGACTCCCGCGAGTCCAGGAACGGCGGTCCCCAGCTGGACGCCGTCTCCCTCGCCATCATCGAGCAGCTCCAGGAGGACGGCCGCCGTCCGTACGCCGCCATCGGCAAGGCCGTGGGCCTCTCCGAGGCGGCCGTGCGCCAGCGCGTCCAGAAGCTGCTCGACCAGGGCGTGATGCAGATCGTCGCCGTCACGGACCCGCTCACCGTGGGATTCCGCAGACAGGCGATGGTCGGCGTCAACGTCGAGGGCGACGTGGAGTCGGTGGCGGACGCGCTGACGGCCATGTCCGAATGCGAGTACGTGGTGATGACCGCAGGCTCCTTCGACCTGATGGTGGAGATCGTCTGCGAGGACGACGACCACCTCCTGGACGTCATCAACAAACGCATCCGGGCCGTCCCCGGAGTGCGCTCCACCGAGAGCTTCGTCTACCTCAAGCTCAAGAAGCAGACCTACATGTGGGGAACCCGATAACCGTGAGGACCCGATAGCCGTGAGCAAGGACCTCTCCCAGACCGCGTACGACCACCTGTGGATGCACTTCACGCGCATGTCGTCGTACGAGAAGTCCCCCGTCCCCACCATCGTCCGGGGCGAGGGCACGTACATCTACGACGACCGGGGCAAGCGCTACCTCGACGGTCTCGCCGGCCTGTTCGTGGTGCAGGCCGGGCACGGCCGCGTCGAGCTCGCCGAGACCGCCTTCAAGCAGGCGCAGGAGCTGGCGTTCTTCCCGGTGTGGTCCTACGCCCACCCCAAGGCCGTCGAGCTGGCCGAGCGCCTCGCGCACCACGCGCCGGGCGACCTGAACAAGGTCTTCTTCACCACCGGCGGCGGTGAGGCGGTCGAGACCGCCTGGAAGCTCGCCAAGCAGTACTTCAAGCTGGTCGGCAAGCCCACCAAGCACAAGGTCATCTCCCGCGCGGTCGCCTACCACGGCACCCCGCAGGGCGCCCTGTCCATCACCGGACTGCCCGCCCTGAAGGCGCCCTTCGAGCCCCTCGTCCCCGGCGCCCACAAGGTCCCGAACACGAATATCTACCGGGCGCCGATCCACGGTGACGACCCCGAGGCCTTCGGCCGCTGGGCCGCCGACCAGATCGAGCAGCAGATCCTCTTCGAGGGCCCCGACACGGTCGCCGCGGTCTTCCTGGAGCCGGTGCAGAACGCGGGCGGCTGCTTCCCGCCCCCGCCCGGCTACTTCCAGCGGGTCCGCGAGATCTGCGACCAGTACGACGTGCTGCTCGTCTCCGACGAGGTCATCTGCGCCTTCGGCCGGCTGGGCACGATGTTCGCCTGCGACAAGTTCGGCTACGTCCCGGACATGATCACCTGCGCCAAGGGCATGACCTCGGGCTACTCCCCGATCGGCGCGTGCGTCGTCTCCGACCGCCTCGCCGAGCCGTTCTACAAGGGCGACAACACCTTCCTGCACGGCTACACCTTCGGCGGCCACCCGGTCTCCGCGGCCGTGGGCCTCGCCAACCTCGACCTGTTCGAGCGCGAGAACCTCACCCAGCACGTCCTGGACAACGAGGGCGCGTTCCGCTCCACCCTGGAGAAGCTCCACGACCTGCCGATCGTCGGCGACGTCCGCGGCAACGGCTTCTTCTACGGCATCGAGCTGGTCAAGGACAAGGCCACCAAGGAGTCCTTCGACGCGGACGAGACCGAGCGGGTCCTGTACGGCTTCCTCTCCAAGAAGCTGTACGAGAACGGCCTGTACTGCCGCGCCGACGACCGCGGCGACCCGGTCGTCCAGCTCGCCCCGCCGCTGATCTCCGACCAGTCGACGTTCGACGAGATCGAGCAGATCCTGCGCGCCACGCTGTCGGAGGCGTGGACGAAGCTCTGATGTCGCTCCCGATGTCGTTCTGAATCGTCAGTGTCACCCTGAACGTCATGTCGTTCTGATCGTCTGTCTGGATGATCAACACCGGCCCCGGTGCCCCCCGTTCGAGTGAGAAACGGCGGCCCGGGGCCGCGTGCTGTCCGGCGTCCCGCCGCCTACTGCCTAGCGTGCCAGTGACCGATCGGCCCTGCCTTCGTTCCCCCGGACGGGGGATTGGCACGGGAACTACGGATCTGAACCGAGGTGTACGCCCATGGAGGCCCCGCCTGACAACGACGTGCTCTGGGCACGCGCCCTGCACTTCCAGCACGACGACGGCTCCCCCGCGCTCAGCGGTGTCTCGCTCGGCGTCCGGGAGGGCGAGATCCTCGCCGTGAGCGGCCCGCGCGGCAGCGGCAAGACCACCCTGCTGCGGTGCCTGTCCGGCCTGGTGCCCGTCCGGCGCGGCGAGGTCTGGTTCAACAGCGTGCCCGTGCACACCATGGGCCCCCTCACCCGTGAGCGGCTGCGCCGCGACCGGTTCGGCTGGATCGACCCGGCTCCCGTGCTGGTGCCGGAGCTCAACGCGTGGGAGAACACCGCCCTGCCGCTGATGCTGCGCGGCACCAGCCGGCGCCGCGCCAAGACCGCGGCCCTGGAGTGGCTGGAGCGCCTGGACATCGGCGAGAGCGCTCGCAAACGTCCCCACCAGCTGGTGCAGGCCGAGCGGCAGCGGGTGTGCATCGCCCGCGCCCTCGCCCCCGCGCCGTCGGTGCTGTTCGCCGACGAGCCCACGGCCCCCCTGCACCGCGCCGACCGCGCCCATGTGCTGCGCACGCTCACCACTGCGGCCCGCTCCCACGGCATCACGGTCGTCCTGGCCACGCACGACGCGGAGACCGCGGCGCTCGCCGACCGCACGGTGTCCCTGCTCGACGGGCGGCGCGTGCAGACCGTGCACCTGCCGCCGGTCGCCGGACCCACCGAGACGGAAGGCCGGGCCGCGTGCTCGCTCTCCGTCTGACCCGCGGCGCCCACCCCGCCCTCCAGCTGCGCCGCCTCCTGGTCGCGGCGGCCTCGGCGGGCACGGGTTTCCTGTTGCTGTGCGCCCTGGGCTACGCGCTGGGCCACCCCGGTTCCACCGGCGCCGCCCTGCTGCGGCTCGCCTGGTGCGTGGCTCCCCTGGCCGCCACGGTGTACTTCGCGGTCGCGGTGGCCCGCACCGACCCCGCTACGAAGCCCCGCCCCGGCCTCTCCGCGATCGGACTCGGCCCGCTGCGCCTGATGGCCGTCTCGGCGACGACGACGGCCCTGTCCTGCACGCTGGGCTCGATGCTGGCCCTGCTGTTCTTCCTGCACCTGCGCGGCGACCTGACGGGCATGCCGTTCGACGGCGCGGCCGCCGAGTCCCTCGCGGCGGACCAACCGCTGCCGCTGCCGGGAGCCCTGACGCTGCTCGCGCTCGTGCCCACAGCCGCGTCGGTGGCGGTGGCGCTGGCGCTGCGGCCCCGGGAGGCGGCGCCGGCCCCGGCCCGGCGGCCGGCCGGGATGTACGGCCGTTTCGGCACGTACCGGAGCACGAGCACACGCGAGACCTTCGGGGCGTACGGCCGTTTCGGCCGGCAGATCGTCCTGCCCACGGACGGTCGTGCCCCCGAGCCGGCCACGTCGGCCGGGCAGAACGCGCAGCACGGCGGGCCGCCCCCCGCGCGGGCGGGGGGGGCCCCCGCCGCGGCAGCGGCCGAAG
>NZ_WWIQ01000061.1:54888-132974 GCF_009862985.1 Streptomyces sp. SID5464
GCACGGCGGGCCGCCTCCGGCGCGGACGGGCGAGTCCGTCCCGGCGGCGGCCACGGGCCCGACCGCCCGGGGCGCCGGGAGCACGGTGGAGGACCCGGCCCAGCCGTCCGTGTCCCAGCCGGCGGCAGACGGCACCGTGAGCGCCGTGATCCCGGCCGGCAGCGCCGCGCACGGGGCCGGGAACGCCGCGCACGCGGCTGGGGGCGCCGTCCGTCAGTCGGCCCGGCACGCCGCGGCACCCGACGGTGCCGGCGATCCCGCCGCTTCCGACGCGGCCCTGCCGGAAACCGCCCTGCCGAGCCCCGCCCTGCTCCACACCGCCCCGACCGCCGCCCCCTCCGGTCTCCCCTGGGGCATCACCGTCCTGACGGCGGGTCTCGCCGTGGAGACGTACACGAGCCGTACCGCCCCCACGCCTCCCGACCTCACCTTCTCCGGCGCCTCCCCCGGCGTCCTGGCGGGCTGGGCGCTGGCCGCCGTCGGCCTGGCCCTGGCCGGTCCGGGCCTGACCCATCTGTGCGGGCGGCTGCTCCAGTCGGCCCGCCCCGGCGCCCTCCGGCTCCTGGCCGGCCGGATCCTCATGACGGAGGCCACCCGGATCGGCCGCCCCCTGGGCGTGGTCTGCGCCGTGCTCGCGGCGGCGTACGCCATGGCCCTGCTGCACGCCCCGGACGGACTGTCGCTCGGCCCGCTGACCACGCTCGGCGTGCTGCTGGTGACCGGCTGCACCGTGGCGACGCTCCTCATGGCCGCCGTCGAGGCCCGGCAGGCCCGCGCCGACACCACCGCCGCGCTGCTGCGCCTCGGCGCCCCCGGGAGGATGCTGCGCGGCGCCGCCGCCCTCCGCGCGGGCGCGCTGTTCGCCCTGTTCGGCCCGCTCACCCTGACCGTCGCCGAACTGGCGGCGCTGCCCCTGGCCCGCTGACCGACTCGGCTGAACAACTCGTACGAAAAAAAATCTCCGTCCGGCGATGAGTTCCGTGCCGGCCCCCGGTCTATCCCCGCGTAACGACACGGACCCGATGGGAGAGACCCCGCATGTACCAGCAGATGGTCTTCGTGAACCTGTGCGTCAGCGACCTCGGCGCCTCGAAGAAGTTCTTCACGGAACTCGGCTACCAGATCAACGAGCAGTTCAGCGACGACACCACCGCCTCGGTCGTGATCAGCGAGACCATCGTGGTGATGGTGCACACCAAGGAGAAGTACGCCCAGTTCACCAAGAAGGAGATCGCGGACCCGAAGAAGACCAGCGAGGTGCTGATCGCGCTGAGCTCCGAGAGCCGCGAGAAGGTCGACGAGCTGGTCGAGAAGGCGGTCGCGGCGGGCGGTTCCGTCTCCGGCGAGACGCAGGACCACGGGTTCATGTACGGCCGCGCCTTCGACGACCCGGACGGCCACACCTTCGAGGTCGTGTGGATGGACCCGGCGGCCGTCGAGGGCTGAGCGGCGCTGTGCCAGCATGGGCGCGTGCAGACGATGCCCGCCCATGCGGCCCACCATGACGACCGTGAGATCGAGACGCTGGAGGAGTTCGACGCCACCGTCTCGGCGCGCGGCACGCTCGCCGGTCACCGCGTCCAGGCCGTCGACCTGACGGACCGTACGCGCGAACTGCTCAGCACGGACACGGCGGGCGCCGTCTTCCTCGGCTGCGCGATGCGCGAGGAGGCCGCCGCGAAGGTCCGCACGGACGGCGCCCTGGTCTTCCCGCCGGTCCCGGACCTGCCCTTCGACCCGTACCGGGGCCATGTGTACGCACCGGACGAGCTCTTCGCGTCGCTGCCGGACGGCTACGAGGCCACGCCCGACGCCCAGGCCTACGCCTGGTTCCAGCGCACGAAGGCGGACCGGGACATCTACGCCTCCATGCTGCGCGCGATCCACGACGACTCCGTCTCGGACGCGCTCGACGAACTCCTGTCCGGCGCCCGGGTCGTGGGCGTGATGGGCGGGCACGCGATGGCCCGTGGCACGGAGGAGTACGCGGGGGCGGCTCGGCTCGGCCGGGAGCTGGCCCGTGCCGGTCTCACGGTCGCCACGGGTGGCGGCCCGGGCGCGATGGAGGCCGCCAACCTGGGCGCCTACGCCGCCCCGTTCGGCGACGAGATGCTCACCGAGTCGCTCGAACTGCTCGCCAAGGCACCGCACTTCACGCCGTCGATCACGCAGTGGGCGACGGCCGCCTTCGAGATACGCACCCGCTGGCCGCAGGGCGGGCGTTCCGTGGGCATCCCGACCTGGTTCTACGGCCACGAGCCGCCCAACGCCTTCGCGTCGCACATCGCCAAGTACTTCGCCAACGCCACCCGTGAGGACGGCCTGCTGGCCCGGTCGAACGCGGGCGTGGTGTTCCTGCCGGGCGCCGCAGGCACCGTACAGGAGATCTTCGACAACGCGACGCCCAACTACTACGAGTCGCGCGGCGAGCCGACGCCGATGGTGCTCGTGAACCGCGCGCACTGGACGGAGCGGCTGCCGACGTGGTCACTGCTCCAGTCGCTGGCCAGGGGCCGTTCGATGGAGGCGCGGATCGCGCTCGTGGAGCGGATCGAGGAGGCGCCGGAGGCGTTGAAACGTCTCGGCGGTTAATAAGCTGGCAAAGCAAGTGCTTGCAACCTGCATATGCGTTGACACTACTTATGCGGCGCTTATAGACCTGGGAGCCTCCCGGTAGTGCTGATGCTCAGTCAACACTGCCTCCACCCCCCGCATTTGCGCATCCTGTAAAGGACAAACGTGGCAGTTCTGTCCGTATCACGCCGTACGGCTTCGCGCCGTACCGTCGCACGTTCCGTGCGGATCCTCGGTGTCGTCTCCGCCTCGGCCGCGCTCGCGCTCGGTGCCGCCGGCAACGCGCTCGCCTGCAACATCAACGAGTTCTCGGCCGAGGCGAAGTGCGATGGCGACAAGGGCGTCATCACCGTCACCGACGTGGACCCCGCCGGTGTCCCGGCGACCGTCACCGTGTACCTGGAGAACAAGGGGGCCGACGTGAAGAAGGTCGGCGAGCAGGTGGTCAAGGGCTCGCGCGAGGGCACCACCATCACCTTCGCCGAGAACTGGAAGCCGAACGCGGAGTACCGCATCCACGTCCAGGCCGCTCCGTACGTCGACGAGGACATCGACCCGAACCTCGTCACCCCGGCCACGGCCTGCAAGAAGGACGAGGAGAAGCCGCCGGCGACTCCCCCGGCCACGCCGACCCCGTCGGCCTCCCCCTCGAAGCCGGCCGAGGAGACGGACACCCCGGCTCCTTCGCCGTCGGAGAGCGAGAGCAGCACGCCGGCGGGCAACGCGCCCGCGCCCGCGGCCGGTGACTCCAACCTCGCCGAGACCGGCGCCAACTCCAACACCGGCATCATCGCCGGTGTCGCGGCGGCCCTGGTCGTCGTCGGTGGCGGCGCGGTGTTCTTCGGCATGCGCCGTCGTGGGGCGAAGAGCAGCGACAGCTGACGCCCGCACATCAGCGCCCGTTGGTGGCCCGTCCCTCTCGCGGGGGCGGGCCATCGCCTGTTCCGGCGCTAGCCGAACGTCGCCCGCTCCAGCCAGAACTCCAGCAGGTCCCGCTCCCCCAGCACCTCCAGCTCCGGGGAGTCCAGCGGCAGCCGGCGGTAGAACGCGAGCAGGACGGAGGTGAGCGGTCCGCGCAGGGCGACCGTGGCCTTCTCGTGGCCCCGGCGCCAGGTGACACCCTCCTCGGTGAGTTCGATGAGCCACTCGGCGTTCAGGCCGGGGCCGGTGTCGGTGGCGTGCAGATGGATGCTGCGGCCCGGGCCGCGCAGTTCCCCCACCGTGTCGTGGGGTGCCGTCCGCTGCACGTACTCCACGATCTGGAGCCACTCGTCGATCGCGTCGGCGGCCACCTCGGGCGCGACCTCGAAGGGCAGGCCGGCGGCGAGCGTGGCGTCCGCACGGTGCACGGTGATCTCGTGCGTCGCCCGGCGGGCCCAGAACCCGGAGTCGAGGATCCCCGCCCAGCCCCACACCTTCGTGTCCGGCCCGGCCTCCCGCAGCGCTGTGACGACCTGCTCGCCGCTCTCCGCCAGCCAGGCGTCCAGTACGGCGGCGTCGCCCCGGGTGCCGGGTCCGGCGAGGCCCGGCACCCGTTCCTCGGGCACCTCCTCCTCGGCCCGGGTCCGCACGATGAACTCCACCCAGCGCAGGGCACCGCCCAGGTGCCGGACCAGGTCCTCCAGCGACCAGTCCGGGCAGGTCGGCACCGGGCCGGACAGATCGGCGCCGGACGTCACCACGGACCTCAACAGAGCGACCTGGTGGGCGACTTCGTCGCAGTAACGGTCGTGCGTGAGTAGCGTCATGCCCCGCACCTTAGGCGGCAGCCGATCAGCCGAGCACCACGATTTCGGCCGCGTCGAACTCCACCCCGACCTCGTCCCCGGTCTCCGGCGCCGCCCGCAGCGCGCACGCCGCCTCCAGGCGCGGTGCGCCATCAGGCTGGAGGTGGACGGAGACATGGGTGCCCTTGAAGGTGCGCGCGGTCACCGTGCAGCGCAGGCCCGTGCCGGCCGGCACCAGGCGCACGCCCGCGGGCCGCACGAGCAGGGTCCGGGTGCCCTGCGGGGCGCCCTCCGGCACCGGCACCTTGCCCCACGGCGTGTCCGCGGCCTCCGCCCCGACCGTCGCCTCGACGACGTTCTCGAAGCCGAGGAAGCGGGCGACGAACGCGTCGGCCGGCCGCTGCCACACCTGGAGCGGCGTACCGGACTGGGCGATCCTGCCGTCCCGCATCACCACGACCCGGTCGGCCAGCGCGAAGGCCTCCCCCTGGTCGTGCGTCACGGCGAGCACGGTGGTGCCCAACCGGCCGAACAGCTCCTTCAGTTCGACGACGAGCCGCTCCCTGAGCGACCGGTCGAGCTGGCCCAGCGGCTCGTCCAGCATCAGCAACCGGGGGCTCGGTGCCAACGCCCGGGCCAGCGCGACCCGTTGCTGCTCCCCGCCGGACAGCGCGGCGACGGCCCGGCGGGACGCGCCCGGCAGCCCGACCAGGTCCAGCAACTCCTGTACACGGTCGGCCTGTTGCCGCTTCGACGCCCCGTGCATACGCAGTCCGAAGGCGACGTTGCCGCCCACGTCCCGCTGCGGGAACAGCTGGTGGTCCTGGAACATCAGCCCGACCCCGCGCCGGTGCGCGGGCACGCCCACCTGGTCGCGCCCGTCGAGCGCCACCCGCCCGGAGTCGAGCGGCTGGAGCCCCGCCACCGCCCGCAGCAGCGTCGACTTGCCGCTGCCGCTGGGCCCGAGCACACACACGATCTCGTGCTCGGCGACCTCAAGGTCGACGGCGTCCAGCACGGCACGCCCGCCGAAACGGACCGTCGCACCTTCCAGAGCCAGCAGCATCAGAACTCCCCGGTCCGGTCCGTGCGAAGCCTCTCCAGCACCAGCAGGGCCACGGCGCACACCACCATCAGAATCGTCGAAAGGGCCATCGCCTGGCCGTAGTTCAGCTCCCCGGGCCGCCCCAGCAGCCGCGCCACGGCCACCGGCAGCGTCGGGTTGTCGGGCCGCGCGATGAACACCGTCGCCCCGAACTCCCCGAGCGACACGGCGAAGGCGAACCCGGCCGCGATCAGCAGCGCCCGCCGCACCATCGGCAGATCCACCTCACGCCACACCCGCCAGGGCGAGGCCCCCAGCACCGAGGCCGCCTCCCGCAACCGCACGTCCACCGCCCGCAGTACGGGCAGCATCGTCCGCACGACGAACGGCACACCGACCAGCGCCTGCGCGAGCGGCACCAGGATCCACGAGGACCTCAGATCGAGCGGCGGCGCGTCGAGGGCGATCAGGAACCCGAACCCGACGGTCACCGCGGACACCCCGAGCGGCAGCATCAGCAGGGCGTCGAAGCCGCGCACGAACCGCCCGGCGTCCCGGCGGGTGAGCGCGACGGCGGCAAGACCGCCGATCACCACGGCGATGAGCGTGGCGGCTACGGCGTACGACAGCGAGTTGCCGATGGCCTCGATCGGCGGGACGAGGAACACTCCCCCGTCCTCGCGGGTCAGCGCCCGGTAGTAGCCGAAGCCGGGGGCGTCCAGGGATCGCTGCACCAGCACGGCGAGCGGCAGCAGGAGCAGCACGGATACGGTGACGAGCACCCCGCCCAGCAGCGCCCACTGCCCCGTGCCACGCGGCCGGCGCGCGGTCACGGACGGGTCCACCAGCCGCAGCGCGGTCTCCCGCCGCCGTACGGTCCAGGCGTGCAGGGCGAGGATCGCGCCCACGGCGACGAACTGGATCAGCGTCAGCACGGCGGCCGTGGACAGGTCGAAGATCTCCGACGTCTGCCGGTAGATCTCCACCTCCAGGGTCGAGAAGGTGGGCCCGCCGAGGATCTGGACGACACCGAAGGAGGTGAAGGTGAACAGGAAGACCATGAGCGCGGCGGCGGCCACGGCGGGCGCGAGCGCCGGCAGCGTGACCTGCCGCCAGGCCCTCAGCGGCGACGCCCCGAGCATCCGCGCGGCCTCCTCCTGCCGCGGGTCGAGCTGCGCCCAGAGCCCGCCGACGGTCCGGACGACGACCGCGTAGTTGAAGAAGACGTGCGCGAGCAGGATCGCCCACACGGTGGTGTCCAGCCGCACGCCCCACAGCTCGTCGAGCAGTCCGCCGCGCCCGACCAGCGCCAGGAACGCCGTACCGACGACGACCGTCGGCAGCACGAACGGCACGGTCACCACGGCCCGCAGGACCTGCTTGCCGCGGAAGTCGAAGCGCGCGAAGACATACGCGCCGGGCAGCGCGACCAGCAGGGTGAGTGCCGTCGAGACGATCGCCTGCCAGGTGGTGAACCACAGCACGTGCCGGACGTCGGACTGCGCCAGCACCTCGCCGATCCGCCCGAACCGCCAGACCCCGTCGACCTTCAGGCCGCGCGCGACGATCGCGGCGACGGGGTAGGCGAAGAAGACGGCGAAGAACGCGACGGGCACGGCGATGAGCCCGAGCCGCGCCGCGCTCCCGCGCCGGTCCCTGCGGACGGTTACCTCAGTACGAGTGAGGTCCACGACTTGACCCACTGGTCACGGTTGTCGGCGATCTTCGCCGGGTCCATGGTCTCCGGGTCCTTGGCCTGCGGCCCGTACTTCACGAACTCCGGGGGGACCTGGGCGCCCTCGCGCACCGGGTACACGTACATGTTGAGCGGCATGTCCTCCTGGAACCGCTCGCTGATCAGGAAGTCGAGGAACGCCTTGCCGCCCTTGCTGTTCTTGGCGTTGCTCAGCAGCCCGGCGTACTCGACCTGCCGGAAGCAGGTGCCCTGCGCGACCCCGGTCGGTGCGGTGCTGGGCTTCGGGTCGGCGTAGACGACCTCGACGGGCGGCGAGGAGGCGTACGACACGACGAGCGGCCGGTCCCCCTTGGCCTTCTTGCCGCCGGCCGAGCCGGAGAACTCCTCGTTGTAGGCCTGTTCCCAGCCGTCGACGACCTTCGCGCCGTTGGCCTTGAGCTTCTTCCAGTACCCCTCCCAGCCGGCGTCGCCGTACTTCGCGGCGGTGCCCAGCAGGAAGCCCAGGCCGGGCGAGGAGGTCGACGCGTTCTCGGTGACCAGGAGGTTCTTGTACTGGGGCTTGACCAGGTCGTCGAAGCTGCGCGGCGGGTCGAGCTTGTGGTCGGCGAAGTACTTCTTGTCGTAGTTGACGCAGATGTCACCCGTGTCGATCGGAGTGACCCGGTGCTTGCCCTGGTCCGCCCGGTACTCCGGCGCGATCCGGTCCGAGCCCTTCGGCTCGTACGGCTGGAACAGGCCGTTGTCGAGGGCGCGGGACAGCAGCGTGTTGTCGACGCCGAAGAAGACGTCGCCCTGCGGGTTGTCCTTGGTCAGGATGGCCTTGTTCACGGCCTGCCCGGCGTCGCCGTCCTTGAGGACCCTGACCTTGTAGCCGGACTGCTTCTCGAAGGCCGCGATGACGTCCTTCGAGGCGGCCCACGAGTCGTGGCTGACGAGGGTCACGGTCTTGGAGTCGCCTGACCCCTGGCCGCCGTCGGACGACCCGCACGCGGCGAGTGTGCCGGCCATGCCGAGACCGACGACCACCGCCGTCAGCCGCTTTGTGGTGATGCTCACTGGATTCCTCCTGGAGGACCAGGAGAAGACGCGGCCCTGCCCGGGATCTCTGGGAATCCCGGGCAGGGCGCAACAGCTCGAGTGGAGACCGATCTCCCTACCCAGAATGACCTGGGCCAGGTTCGGAGGGTCTGCGGCCGTGTGCCGCACTCTCAGCGCTGTGGCGCTCCCCTGTCGGAATATGAAGGTGTCGGATATGCAGGTGCGGAGTATGCGGGTGTGCTTACGCCGGTCAGACTACCGTTCGGTGGCCGCGAGCTGACCACACGCCCCGTCGATCTCCTGACCACGGGTGTCCCGGATCGTCACCGGCACACCATGGGCCGCGATCGCCTCCACGAACGCCTTCTCGTCCTCGGGCCGCGAGGCGGTCCACTTGGAGCCGGGCGTCGGGTTGAGCGGGATCAGGTTCACGTGCACGGGCCTGCCCTTGAGCATGCGACCGAGCCGGTCACCGCGCCAGGCCTGATCGTTGATGTCCCGGATCAGCGCGTACTCGATGGACAGTCGGCGCCCGGACTTCGCCGCGTACTCGAACCCGGAGTCGAGGACCTCGCGCACCTTCCACCGCGTGTTCACGGGGACGAGGGTGTCGCGCAGCTCGTCGTCGGGGGCGTGCAGCGAGATCGCGAGGCGGCACTTGAGGCCCTCGTCCGCGAACCGGTGGATGGCCGGGACGAGACCGACCGTCGAGACCGTGATCCCGCGCTGCGAGAGCCCCAGCCCGTCGGGCTCGGGGTCGGTCAGCCGCCGGATGGCGCCGAGGACCCGGTTGTAGTTGGCGAGCGGCTCACCCATGCCCATGAACACGATGTTGCTGAGCCGCGCCGGGCCGCCCGGCACCTCGCCGTCCCTGAGCGCCCGCATACCGTCCACGATCTGGTGCACGATCTCGGCGGTGGACAGGTTCCGGTCGAGCCCCGCCTGCCCGGTCGCACAGAACGGGCAGTTCATCCCGCACCCGGCCTGCGAGCTGATGCACATCGTCACCCGGTCCGGGTAGCGCATCAGCACGGACTCGACGAGCGTCCCGTCGAACAGCCGCCACAGCGTCTTGCGCGTGGTGCCCTGGTCGGTCGACAGATGCCGCACGACGGACATCAGATCGGGAAGCAGCGCCTCCTGGAGCCGACCGCGGGAGCCGGCCGGAATGTCCGTCCACTGCTCCGGATCGTGCGCGTACCGCGCGAAGTAGTGCTGCGAGAGCTGCTTGGCACGAAACGGCTTCTCCCCGACAGCGGCAACGGCCTCCTTGCGCTCGGCAGGAGTGAGGTCGGCGAGATGCCGCGGCGGCTTCTTGGCTCCGCGCGGGGCGACGAAAGTGAGTTCTCCGGGCTTAGGCATGGCTCAACCAGTGTCGCAGATCGATTTGGGTGACCTGCGACCGCTGCCCTTCGCCTGCCCTCAGCCGACTACCCCGCGTGCTCCAGCCGGTCCTTGAGGAGCTGCTCGTTGCGGGGCAGTTCCTTGCGGACCTGGGGGCGTACGACGAGCGGGACGAGGACCTTGCCGACGCCGTGGCCCTCGAAGTCGATCTCGATCGTCACGTGGGAGCGCTGCCCCTCGTCGAACGGCTCGACCTCGCCGTGCACCCGTGCCCGGACAGGGCCGTCGACACCTCGCATACCCCAGCTGTGCGGCGGGTCGTACTCCGTGACCTCCATGGTCATCGGCATGATCCGGCGGCCGACGTGCCGGGTGACCCGCATCCGGGAGCCGACGCCGAACGGCCCCTCGTCAAGTCGTTCCGCGGACACGGCGCTCAGCTGCCACTCCGGCAGCCGCGGGGCGTCCATGAGGTAGTCGTACACATCTTCGGGACGCCGGTCGACATCGATGCTCTGTCGAATACTGGACATGTTGCTCCCCTTTGCGACGTACACCTGAATCGTCCCACTTGGTGACGTCGCAGGCACCCCGCACAACGACAGCGAGCCCCCGCCGACATCGGACGGGAGCTCGCCGTAAAGGCTGCGGAAGCCGCAACAGAAGCCGCAAGGGCCGTGAAAGCCGTAATCGCCTCAGCCCGACCCCACGAAGAGCACGAGCAACAGCCACACCACCGGAGCCGTCGGCAGCAGCGAGTCCAGCCGGTCCATGATGCCGCCGTGCCCGGGCAGCAGCGTGCCCATGTCCTTGATGCCGAGGTCCCGCTTGATCATGGACTCGCCGAGGTCCCCCAGCGTGGCGCTGACCGCGACCGCGAGGCCGAGCACCAGGCCCTGCCACCAGGCACCGTCGTCGATGAGGAACTGCATGCACAGCGCGCCCACGACCATCGCGAAGGAGACCGCGCCGAGCAGACCCTCGCGGGTCTTGCCGGGGCTGATGCGCGGGGCGAGCTTGTGCCGGCCGAAGCGCCAGCCGACCGCGTAGGCACCGGTGTCGCTGACGACCGTGAGCAGCAGGAACGTGAGCACCCGCTGCGGCCCGTCGTCCGCCGTCAGCATCATCGCGACGAACGTCGCCAGGAACGGCACGTAGAACGCCGCGAAGACGCCCGCTGTGACGTCCCGGAGGTAGTTCTCGGGCGGTTCCGTCATGCGCCACACGAGCACGGCCAGTGCCGTGAGCGCCATGGCGACCCAGGCGCCCTCGGCGCCCCGGACGTACCCGGCGACGACCATCGCGGCACCGCCGAGCGCGAGCGGCACGAGGGGGGCCCGGATGCCCTTGCGTTCGTCCAGCCGCTTGGTCAGCTCCCACAGGCCCACCACGACGGCGACCGCGATCACGCCGACGAACACGGCCTTGACGACGAACAGCGACGCGACGATCACCACGCCGAGCCCGACCCCGACCCCTATCGCGGCACTCAGGTCGCGACCCGCGCTCTTCTTCTGCGGCTCGGGTGCCGGCTCTACGGCGTCGGGCATGGGCTCCGGCTTCGTCTCGTTTCGGACCGGGGAGCCGCTCAGCCGAGCAGCCCCCCGGTCGTCATCCTGGTTTCCGCCGTATTCGGCTCCGTCGGGCACGATGGGCATGGGGCGAGTCTGAGGCGCTTCATGCGCATCGTAAGCGGGACCCGCCGGAGCGGCTCCCTGGACGTGCCCATGGCCAGGGCTGTGGGCGTGCCCATGGCCATGCCCTTGGTCGGTGGGCCCCCAGTACCCGGCCTGTGGCGGCGCCCCCCAGGAAGAGTCGTTCATCAGACCTCGAGCAGCTCCGCTTCCTTGTGCTTCAGGAGCTCGTCCACCTGCGCGACGTACTTCGCGGTGGTGTCGTCGAGCTCCTTCTCCGCACGGCGGCCCTCGTCCTCGCCGACCTCGCCGTCCTTGATCAGCTTGTCGATGGCGTCCTTGGCCTTGCGGCGCACGGAGCGGATGGAGACCTTGGCGTCCTCACCCTTGCTCTTGGCGACCTTGATGTACTCGCGGCGGCGCTCCTCGGTCAGCTCGGGGAACACCACCCGGATGATGTTGCCGTCGTTGCTCGGGTTGACGCCCAGGTCGGAGTCACGGATGGCCTGCTCGATGTTGCGCAGCGCGCTCTTGTCGAACGGGGTCACCACGGCCATGCGCGGCTCGGGCACCGAGAACGAGGCCAGCTGGTTGATCGGGGTCGGCGCACCGTAGTACTCGGCCACGATCTTGTTGAACATCGCCGGGTGCGCACGGCCGGTGCGGATCGCGGCGAAGTCCTCCTTGGCGACCACGACGGCCTTCTCCATCTTCTCCTCGGCCTCGAGGAGGGTCTCTTCGATCACCACTTGCTCCTGCGTGTCTTGAGTAGGCCCGGCTGCGGTTCCATGTGGGGCGGCGGCCGGCTGCGTCGCGTCTTCTTCCTGCACGGTTCCCGACCGGCGGAACATTGTCCATCCCCCGGCCCGGCTCCGTCCCGTCCGTCCCCCGGACGGGGTTGTTCTCGGTCTCAGTCCCGGCTGCCGGGGTCCCCCACCAGCGTGCCGATCTTCTCACCCTTGACGGCACGCCCGATGTTGCCCTCCGCCAGCAGCTCGAAGACCACGATAGGGAGCTTGTTGTCGCGGCACAGCGTCACGGCCGTGGCGTCGGCGACCTTCAGGTCGCGCGTGATGACCTCGCCGTAGCCGAGGTGGTCGAACTTCACCGCGTCCGGGTTGGTCTTCGGGTCGGAGTCGTAGACCCCGTCCACGCCGTTCTTGCCCATCAGCAGCGCCTCGGCGTCGATCTCCAGGGCGCGCTGGGCGGCGGTGGTGTCGGTGGAGAAGTACGGCATGCCCATACCGGCGCCGAAGATGACCACGCGGCCCTTCTCCAGGTGCCGCACGGCGCGCAGCGGGATGTAGGGCTCGGCGACCTGGCCCATGGTGATGGCGGTCTGCACCCGGCAGTCCACCCCCACCTTCTCCAGGAAGTCCTGGAGGGCCAGGCAGTTCATGACGGTGCCGAGCATGCCCATGTAGTCGGAGCGGGCCCGGTCCATGCCGCGCTGCTGGAGCTCGGCACCGCGGAAGAAGTTGCCGCCGCCGATGACGACCGCGATCTGCGCACCGTCGCGCACGACGGCCGCGATCTCGCGGGCGATCTTGTGCACCACGTCGGGGTCGACGCCCAGGCCCCCACCGCCGGAGAAGGCCTCTCCGGACAGCTTCAGCAGAAACCGGCCGCGCACTTTGCCATCGTCGCTCTTCTGGGCCTTCGTGGTCATGGGGGATCCCGCCTCTTTCACGTGTTGCACATACGAAGAAGGCCATTGCCGGTGGGGCGTGGTTCGCATCCCATACGGCAATGGCCTCCTCGTCAGATCTGCTGTCGTCCGCCACCCCTGTGACGGCGTACCCGGACGACTGCTGCCGACCCTATCGGGCTCGGGCGTCGATCGCGGTACTGACTCAGATGCCGACCTTGATGCGCGAGAAGCGCTTCAGGGTGACACCGGCCTCGTCCAGGACCTTCTGGACGGACTTCTTGTTGTCGAGCGCGTAGGGCTGGCCGAGCAGCGTGGCGTCCTTGAAGAAGCCGTTGAGGCGGCCCTCGACGATCTTCGGCAGGGCGGCCTCGGGCTTGCCCTCGGCGCGGGTGGTCTCCTCGGCGACGCGGCGCTCGGACTCGACGACCTCGGCCGGGACGTCCTCCTTGGAGAGGTACTTCGGCGCGAAGGCGGCGATGTGCTGGGCGACGCCCTTGGCGATCTCCGCGTTCGGCTTGTCCAGCTCGACGAGGACACCGATCTGCGGGGGCAGGTCGGGCATCGTGCGGTGCATGTACGCCGTCACGTAGCCGTCGGCGAACTGGGCGAAGCGGTCCAGGACGATCTTCTCGCCCAGGTTGGCGTTGGCCTCGTCCACGAACGCCTGGACGGTCTTGCCGGCCTCGATCTCGGAGGCGAGCAGGGCCTCGAGGTCGGCCGGGGAGGTCTTGGCGACGTGCTCGGCGATGGCCGTGGCCACGGCCTGGAACTTCTCGCCCTTGGCGACGAAGTCCGTCTCGCACTTCAGCTCGACGAGGACACCGGAGGAGTTGTCGTCGGCGATGATCGAGACGACGGCACCGTTCTCGGCGGAACGGCCCTCGCGCTTGGCGACGCCCTTCTGGCCCTTGATGCGGAGCGCCTCGACGGCCTTCTCGACGTTGCCCTCGGCCTCGTCCAGCGCCTTCTTGCAGTCCATCATGCCGGCGCCCGTGAGCTCACGGAGCTTCTTGACGTCGGCGGCGGTGTAGTTCGCCATGAGTCTGTGAATCTCTCTCGAAGTCTGGAAGATCGAAGATCTGCGGTGCGCTCCCATGGAGGCAGGAAGCGCTGTCCTGCCGCTGACCTACGGGTGAACGGCGGGAGCGGACTTCACCGCGCCGAAGCGCTGGTGATGCTGTGGCGCTCCCGCCGTCAACTCGGACTGACGGGTCAGGCCTGCTCGGCCTCGGCGGCCTTCTCGCCCTCGGCCGGCTTCTCGGCCTCGGCGGCGGGGGCGGCCTCGGCGGCCGGAGCAGCCTCGGCGGCCGGAGCGGCCTCAGCGGCGGGGGCAGCCTCGTCGGCCTTCTTCTCGCCCTCGAGCAGGTCGCGCTCCCACTCGGCCAGCGGCTCGCCCGCGGCCTTCTCGCCCTTGCCCTCGGTGGCGACACCGCTGCGGGCGATGAGGCCCTCGGCGACGGCGTCGGCGATGACGCGGGTGAGCAGGGTGACGGAGCGGATCGCGTCGTCGTTGCCCGGGATCTTGTAGTCGACCTCGTCGGGGTCGCAGTTGGTGTCGAGGATCGCGACGACCGGGATGTTCAGCTTCCGGGCCTCACCAACGGCGATGTGCTCCTTCTTGGTGTCCACGATCCAGACGGCGCTGGGCACCTTCTGCATCTCGCGGATACCGCCGAGGGTCTTCTCCAGCTTGGCCTTCTCGCGCGAGAGCACGAGAAGCTCCTTCTTGGTCAGACCGGACGCGGCGACGTCCTCGAAGTCGATCTGCTCGAGCTCCTTGAGGCGCTGCAGACGCTTGTAGACGGTCGAGAAGTTGGTGAGCATGCCGCCCAGCCAGCGCTGGTTGACGTAGGGCATGCCGACGCGGGTGGCCTGCTCGGCGATGGCCTCCTGCGCCTGCTTCTTCGTGCCGACGAACATGACCGTGCCGCCGTGGGCGACGGTCTCCTTGACGAACTCGTAGGCGCGGTCGATGTACGACAGCGACTGGAGCAGGTCGATGATGTAGATGCCGTTGCGCTCCGTGAAGATGAAGCGCTTCATCTTCGGGTTCCAACGACGGGTCTGGTGACCGAAGTGGACGCCGCTCTCCAGCAGCTCCCGCATCGTGACGACGGCCATGGCCGTATCTCCTTGTGCTTCTCGGTTGTGCCGCGGCTGCCGGATGGCTTCCGCGCCTGACGCCCACTGCGCGCCGTGCCACGAGGGACCGAGGGGCGCTGATACGGCCCGTTGCCGGGGTGCGTATCGGGGCGTGCGAAGTCGACCCGGTGACCCGGATCGCCACCAGAAGTGTACGGGACCCGCGGCGCCCCGGGTGACGCCGTTGTCCACAACCCGACTGCGGTCCACAGCCGCGGCCTGTGACGAGCGGCGGTCCGGGACGCTTTCCGCATGCGAGCGAAGCGATGTGTGCGTGTGTGTACGCGGCTGATCCTGCTGCTGGTCGTGACGGTGACGGCCCTGCTGGCCCCGCCGCCGCCCCTGTTCGCGGCCGGTTCACCGGTCGCGGACGTCACCGTGCCGGCAGTGGGACGCACATGGCCCGTCGGATTGCGCCCCCGGGTCGTGCGCGGTTGGGAGCCCCCGGCGAGCGTGTACGGCCCGGGCCACCGGGGCGTCGACCTGACGGCAGCCCCGGGGACGCCGGTACGGGCGGTGGCGGCGGGCCGGGTGTCCTTCGCGGGCCGGGTGGCCGGAAAGGGAGTGGTCTCGGTGGAACTCACCGGGACGGGCGACCCACCGCTGCGCACGACGTACGAACCGGTGACGGCGACGGTTGAGGAGGGCGACGAGGTCGGACCGGGCGAGGTGATCGGCACGGTGGACGCGACGGGCTCGCACTGCACCGCTGCGTGCGTGCACTGGGGCCTGCGCCGCGGCGAGACCTACCTGAACCCGCTGGCGCTTCTCCCGCCCTGGCTCCTGCACAGGGGCCCGTCGAGGCTGTTGCCGGTCCATTGACCAGCTGCGGGCAGTCGTGCCCGGACGAGGCTCAGCCCCGCACACCCCGCAGGGCCATGTTCACCGCGGCATCCGCGACAACGTCCGGCTCCTCCGCAGCCCCCAGCTCGATCCGCCGAACCGCCGCGTCCACGACCCCCTGCACCAGCATCGCCGCCAGCCGAGGCTGCTCGTGCCCCATCTCGCCCAGCGCCTCGACGATCATCGCGACCAGCCCACCATGCGCCGCCCGGATCTTCTCCCGGGCCCCGGCGTCCAGCTCACTCGCCGAGATCGCCACCACGGCCCGATGCCGCCGGTCCCCCACCAGTTCCAGCTGCTGCCGCACATACGCCTCGACCTTGGCCTCGGCCGTCCCCGCCCGCTCCATCGCCGCCGACACGTCCGCGGCCCAGACGGGAAAGTCGACCTCGCACAGCTCCTCGACCACGGCCGCCCGTGACCGGAAGTACTCGTAGACGGACGACCGCGCGAGCCCCGTCCGCTCGGCGAGGGCCGGGAAGGTCAGCGCCTCCGTACCGCCCTCGGACAACAAGGAACGAGCCGCGTCCAGCAGGGCGGCTCGCTGCATCGACCGGTGCTCGGCCACGGAGGCCGCTCGAATCCTTGGCACGTCAACCACTCTACGGACGCGCCGGGCCCGGCGGGAGTGGCTCCCGCCGACCCGTCGCCATCCGGCCAGGTCAGCGGCCGAAGCTCGCCAGTTTCGCTCTCAGCTGGAGCACCGACTTGGTGTGGATCTGGCTGACCCGGCTCTCGGTCACGCCCAGCACGTTCCCGATCTCGGCCAGCGTGAGCCCCTCGTAGTAGTACAGCGTGACCACGGTCTTCTCCCGCTCGGGCAGCGTGTTGATCGCCCGGGCGAGGAACCTGCGCAGTTCCCGGTCCTCGGCGACCTCCACGGGGTTGTCGGCGGCGGTGTCCTCCAGCGTGTCCATGACGCTCAGGCCGTCGCCGCCCTCCGCTCCGCCGTGCAGCAGCTCCTCCAGGGCCACCACGTTGGCCAGCGACAACTGGCTGAAGACCGCGTGGAGTTCCTCCACCGCGATGCCCATCTCGGAGGCCACCTCGCCCTCCGTCGGCGTCCGCCGCAGCCGCGCCTCCAGCGTGGCGTACGCGCGCTCCACGTTGCGCGCCTTCTGCCGCACCGACCGGGGGATCCAGTCCAGCGCCCGCAGCTCGTCGATCATCGCGCCCCGGATCCGGGTGATCGCGTACGTCTCGAACTTGATCTCGCGGTCGATGTCGAACTTCTCGATCGCGTCGATCAGCCCGAACACCCCGGACGAGACGAAGTCCGCCTGCTCGACGTTGGACGGCAGGCCCACGCTGACCCGGCCGGCGACGTACTTCACGAGCGGCGAGTAGTGCAGGATCAACTGCTCCCGCAGCCGCTCGTCCCCCGTCGCCTTGTAGGACCGCCACAGCTCGTCGAGCGTCGAGGGAGCGGGCGGCCGCACGCTGCCACCGTCACGGGCGGCTGGGGGGATCGCCGCCCGGTCGGACCCGGAGGTGTGCTGGGGCATTCGTCGCCTTGTGCCGTTCTGCTGCGGAGTGGTGCTGCTGGGGTGGGCTGTCTGTCTGATGTCGAGTTGCCTGTCCGTGTAGGCATCCTCGTGAGCGTAGCGTGACTGTGGTGTCGCGGTGCGCGAAGGGCGGAGGCCGAGAAGGGCGCAGATACGTTCCGCAGGGCGTCCCACCGGGTCGGCCGGCTCGCTCGCCATGATCACCGGAGGACCCCAACTGGGGGAATTTCCAAGGGATGTCGAGGTTCCCCCGGACGGCCGAACAAGCGCGGTCAGCACGGCCCGGGACCGTCGCGGACCGACATCATCGCCTGGCGTGTCAACTTCCAGCCGTCGCCGTGTCGTTCGACGTAACCGAGTGCCCGGAGTTCGTACAGTCTGGCGATCGCGTCGTCCTGTGCGGTCTGTGCGTGGCGCGCGATCTCGTCCGGCCGGGCCGCCCGGCCGCCCGGCAGCGCGGCGAGCACCTGCCGGGTGGCCGGTGCCAGCAGGTCCCGGGGCAGGACGGGGCCGCGCCGGTCGGGGGCCAGCTGTCCGATGTCGCCCACCAGCTCGACGACGTCCGCGGCGTCGGTGACCAGGGCCGCCTCGCCGCGCAGCAGCTCGTGCACCCCGGCGGACAGCCCGCTGGTGGCCGGGCCCGGTACGCCCATCGTGTACCGGCCGAGGCGCTGTGCCGCCCGTGCCGTGACCAGGGAGCCGCTGCGGTGGGCGGCCTCGACGACCACGGTGCCGCGGGTGAGTGCCGCGATCACCCGGTTGCGCAGGATGAACCGGCTGGGGGTCGGGTGATCGCCGGGCGGCAATTCGCCGATGACCAGTCCCTGCTCGGCGATTCTGCTGATCAGCTGGGTGTGTCCGCGCGGGTAGGGGCGGTCGACGCCGCAGGCGAGGACGGCGACGGTGGCACCGCCCGCGCCGAGAGCGCCGCGGTGGGCGGCGCCGTCGACTCCGTAGGCTCCGCCGGACACCACGACCCAGCCCTGCTCGGCGAGGCCGGCGGCGAGGGTGGCCGCCATGTGCGCCCCGTACTCGGTGCAGGCCCGGGCGCCGACGACGGCCACCGACCTCAGCGCCCACATCCGCAGACTGGCCCGCCCCCGCACCCACAGCCCCAGCGGCCGGGCGTCCCCGAGGTCATCGAGCTGCCCCGGCCACTCCGCGTCCCCCGGGCCGACGAACCGCACCCCGGCCTCCCGGGCGACGGCGAGGTCCGCACGGGGCCGGGCCACCTCGGCCCTGGCCAGCAGGCCCTTCCACCGCTTCCCGCTCGTCCCGGCCAGGGGCCGCCCGCCCTCCGCCAGCCGCCGGGCCACCTCCCGCGCCCCGAACTCCCGCACCCACCGCCCACCGATCTCGTCACCGGGTTCGATGACACGGGTGAGGAAGACCCGGGCGAGCAGCTCCTCGTCCGGTTCGTCGGTGACGCTCACGTCAGCGCTCCGATGGCCATGGGGACGCCCCTCGGGACACCGGTGCGCAACTGGAGCGCGAGGGCGACGTCCGTCGCGTCGGGCCGGTCGTGGCCGACGAGATCGGCGACGGTCCAGGCCACGCGCAGGACGCGGTCGAGTCCGCGCGCGGTCAGCACGCCCCGCTCCAGGTTGCGCTCGGCCTCGTCCATCGCCCCGGACGCGGCGTACCAGCGGCTGCGCAGCTCGCGACCGGGGACCTCGCTGTTCGTGCGCCACGGAGTGCCGGCGAGGCGCTGCACGGCCCGCTCCCGGGCCGCCCTTACCCGGTCGGCGACCGTCGCGGTGGACTCGCCCCGCGCGCCGGAGGCGGTCAGCTCGGTGCGGGTCACGCGGTCGACCTCCACGCGCAGGTCGACCCGGTCGAGCAGCGGGCCGGAGAGCCTGGCCTGGTAGCGGCGGACCGCCGAGGGCGGGCACTCGCACAGGTCGTCCCGCTGCGAGAACCGGCCGCACGGGCAGGGGTTGGCCGCGAGCACCATCAGGAACTTCGCCGGGAAGCGCACCACCCCCGCACTGCGCGCGATGACGACGTGGCCCGCCTCCAGCGGCTGGCGCAGGGCGTCCAGGGCCTGGCTGTTGAACTCGGGGGTCTCGTCCAGGAACAGGACGCCCCGGTGGGACAACGACACCGCGCCGGGCCGCGCGATGCCCGGGCCGCCGCCGACGAGGGCCTGCATGGTGGCGGAGTGGTGCGGGGCGCAGTAGGGGGCGACGTCGATCAGCGGCTTGCCCGGTGGCAGCAGGCCCGCCACCGAGTGGACCGCGGTGACCTCCAGTGACTCCTGCCGGCCGAGCCGGGGCAGGATGGCGGGCAGCCGCTCCGCGAGCATCGTCTTGCCGGCGCCGGGAGGCCCTTCGAGGAACAGGTGGTGTCCACCCGCGGCGGCCACCTCCACCGCTGTGCGCGCCGAGACCTGCCCGACGACGTCCGCCAGGTCGTGGCCGGGCTCGTGCTGGGCCGCGCCGACGCTGTGCATGCCCGTGGCGGCGCCCGTGCCCGGCATGCGCAGGCCGGCGAGGAGCGGATCCGGGCGGCCCTGCTCGTCCGGATCCTCGTCCGGCACCGGCTCGTCGGCCAGGACGGCGATCAGCTGGCGCAGGCTCCGGACGCCCAGGACGGACACCCCGGGCACGAGGGACGCCTCGGCGGCGGCACACTCGGGCACCACCACCTGCTCATATCCCGCATCCGCCGCCGCCAGTACCGCCGGCAGTACTCCGCGCACCGGCCGCACCCGCCCGTCCAGCCCCAGTTCCCCGATCATCACGATGTCGGCGAGGACACGGGGGTCGATGCGCTCCGCCGCGCCGAGGACCGCTGCCGCGACGGCCAGGTCGAAGCCACTGCCGGACTTGGGGACGGAGGCCGGGCTCAGGCCGACCGTGAGTTTCTTCTGGGGCCAGGCCCCGCCCGAGTTGACGACCGCGGCACGCACCCGGTCCCGGCTCTCCGTCAGGCTCTTGTCGGGCAGTCCCACCAGCGTGAACGCCGCGACACCCGGCTCCAGGTCGGCCTGGACCTCGACGACCACGCCCTCGACGCCCACCAGTGCCACCGAACACGTACGGGCGAACCCCATCAGGCCACCCCCCGCACGTGCTCGACCACGGCCGCGCCGCGAACCGGCAGCAGCACTCCGACCACGTCGATGCGGACCCCGCCGGGCGGTGCGCCCCCGTGTGTCTGGATCCACCGCTCGGCGAGGTCCCGCAGCCGCTCCGCCTTCTGTGGGGTCACGGCGGCCATCGGATGCTCGAAGGGACCCTCTCTGCGGGTCTTCACCTCGCAGACGACCAGGACGTCCCCGTCCCTGGCCACGATGTCGATCTCACCGGCCCGGCCCGAGCGCCAGTTGCGCTCCAGGACCGTCAGTCCGGTCTCCGCCAGCCGCCGGGCCGCCAGAGTCTCTCCGTACCTGCCCATCGCACTGCGTGCGTTCATGTCGGCACCACCTCCGGCGCCAACGATCACGCACCCGTCTCCACCAAGTGGATCTTGGTGGACGGCTCAGCGACTGTGGACAACTCCATCACCCTCGTGGGTGAGCGTCACCCGCTCGGCAGTTCGAGATCGCTCTTGTTCAGCTCCTCGATGTTCACATCCTTGAACGTGAGGACCCGGACCTGCTTCACGAACCGCGCCGGCCGGTACATGTCCCACACCCAGGCGTCCGCCATGGACACCTCGAAGAAAACCTCACCCTGGACCGAGTGCACCTGCATCTCGTAGTCGTTGGTCAGGTAGAAGCGCCGCTCGGTCTCGATCACGTATTTGAACAGACCGACGACATCGCGGTACTCCCGGTAGAGCTTCAGCTCCATCTCGGTCTCGTACTTCTCGAGGTCCTCGGCGCTCATGGCATGTTCCCCTTCAGCCGTGCGATCCCACCATTGTGCGCCAGTCCCGTGCGCCCCTAGACGATTTCCGGGTCAAGGATCACGGGCCTGGCCGGGGGACCTTCGTCGAGCAGCGTGCGCAGCAGCCCGGCGAGTCTGGTCGGATACACCGTCTCATGTGCCCGGCAAAGTTCCGGACACGTCCACCAGCGCGCTCCGGCGACACTGCGCCGCTCCAACTCGGTCAGCCCCAAGGCCTCGATGGCCGTACGGTCCGTCCGAGCCAGGAAGTACCACTCGTCCTGGTCCCAGCGGCGGCCCGCGAACGGGAAGGAGCACATCCGCCGCCACAGCACCGGGCCGAGTTCGACCTCGGTGATGCCCGTCTCCTCCGCGAGTTCCCGCAGGGCGGCCTCTTCACGGGTCTCCTCGCCCTCCACACCGCCGCCGGGGGTGAACCACCAGTCGTCGGCCGGATCGTCCGGCTCGTGCCCGTGCAGCAGCAGGATGCGGTCCTGCGGGTCGAGCAGCACGACCCGGGCCACCTTGCGCAGCCCGCCCTCGTAGGTGTCCTGGCCCGCCCCCGCGGCCTCAGCGGACACCTGCGGGCTCCGCGCTCGCCCGCCGGGCCCGGGACGCGCCCGTGCGCTTGGCGACGGGACCGTAGGCGCCGCCGCCCAGGACGAGCACGGCGCCGGCGATCACCAGGGCGGTGATCGTCCGCAGCGGTCCGGGCGAGGACAGGCTGCCGAGCGCCTCGAAGCCGGTGGGGCGCTCCAGCATGCCCTTCATCGGCCAGACGACGGAGTCGACGCGGGCGTCCACGGCGGAGCGCGCCACCGTGCCGCTGGCGGCGTCGGTCAGGTGGGCGGTGGAGTCCACGGAGTTGCCACGCTCGTCACCGAGGAGGAAGAGACGGCCCTTGGGGACGGTCACGGTCGGGAAGTTGCTCATCTCCGCCGGTGTGCCCTTGGGCAGGTACGTCTCGTCGATCTCCTTGCCGTTGACCTTCAGCTTGCCGTCCTGGCAGCAGGAGACCGTGTCGCCGCCGACGGCGACCACGCGCTTGACCATCGGGGCGTTGGCCCAGGTGGCGTCCTTGAAGACGACGACGTCACCGCGGCGCACCTCGCCACCGTCGACGCGCTGCGCCAGGATCCGGTCGCCCGCGTCGATCGTCGGCGTCATCGAACTGGTGGGCACCGTGTACGGCCGGTAGACCACCGCTCCCCAGGCGAAACCCCCGAGGAACAGCACAAGGCCCAGTGCGACGGCCAGCCCGGACAACCGCTGTCCGGTCCGGCTGCCCACCGGGCCCGAGCCTGTGCCACCGCTGCGCGGGGCCGTGTGCGTCATGCTCTCGCCACCCATGGGTCCGCACCCTACCCGGGGGTACCGACCGGGGTCAGCCCACCGTCGGGATCACTGCTTCCTGCGGCGCCACAGCACCACCGGCACCACACCCAGCAGCGCCAGTCCCTGCGGCGCCACCGCCGGACCGGCAGCGGCCGGCTGGGCGCCCAGGCCCGCCTGGTCGAAGGTGTCCGGCACGGGCAGGGTGTCCCAGCGGTTGATCGGCCAGGCGATGACGATGGCCCGGCCGACGACGTCCTTCACCGGGACCATGCCGTGGTGCTCGTCCGACTGGTTGTAGCGGGAGTCCCGGGAGTTCTGCCGGTGGTCACCCATGACCCAGATGTAGCCCTTGGGAACCTTTACCTTGAATTGACCGCCCTGGTCGTCGACGCTGCACGGCGTGTTGCCCGCGTAGACGTAGGACCGCTCGTCCAGCGCCTTGCCGTTGACCGTCAGCGGGCCCGTGCCCTTGCACTCGACCGTGTCGCCGCCGACGCCGACGACCCGCTTGATGAGGTCCTTCTCCTCCGCGGACGGCATGAGGCCGATCCAGCTGAGGAACGTCTGCAGGGCGTTCGGATCCGCGGTCGGCTCGCCCGCCAGCCAGTTGTCCGGGTCGTGGAAGACCACGACCTCGCCGCGCTCGGGCTCGGAGCCAAACCAGGGGGTCAGCTTGTCGACCAGGACGCGGTCGCCCTGCTGGAGGGTGTTCTGCATCGAGTCGGACGGGATGGAGAACGCCTGCACCAGGAAGGTCTTGATCAGCAACGCGAGCACCAGCGCGATGCCGATCAGGATGGGCAGCTCCTTCCAGAAGGAGCGTTGCTTCTTCGGCGTCCGGGCCGTGCCTCCCGGCCCTTCGCCCTCGGCTGTGCTGTGCTCGCCTGTCACCCTGTCGTCCTCGGCTGCCCCGGAGTCATTCCCGGAGGTCACGGCGCTGTTCGCGGCCGGGACGGCGGATTGCGCGGGGCGTCCGCGGTGCTCCTCGCCGTCGTGTCCGGACCGTGCGCCAACCGCCACATCCCCCACGCCAACTCCTCACTCTGTGCCGCCGCCTGCCCCATACACGACGCAGGCCCACCACTCCCATAACGAGCGGGAGTTCCGCAGGGGTCGGGAGCTGGATCGTTCCGTTCGAATCGTCGGAGGCAACCCTATGCGACAGTTCGGCGGCAGCGGTCGACCCGGTGGCCGAGTCGGACACGGAGGCGTACGTGTTCGGTTCCTCCAGGGTGCTCCAGTGCCCGAAGGGCCAGGCGATGACCATGGCGCGGCCGACGACCTCCTCCTCGGAGACCGTGCCGCCGTAGTCGGTGTCCTGGTGGGCGCGGGAGTCCGCGGAGTTGTTCCGGTGGTCGCCCATCACCCACAGCCGGCCCGGGGGGACCGTGATGTCGAACGGCGTGTCGGACGGGGCGTTGCCGGGGTAGAGGTAGTCCTCGTTCAGCGGGATGCCGTTGACGGTCACCCGCCCTTGGGTGTCGCAGCACTTGACGCGGTCTCCGCCGACGCCGACGACCCGCTTGATGAGGTCCTTCTCGTTGTCGGACGGCAGCAGGCCGATGAAGGTGAGCCCTTCCTTGACCTGCTTGATGACGACCGGGTCGTCCTTCTGCGGCGTGGTCTGCTCGTCCCGGAGCCAGCCGCCGGGGTCCTTGAAGACGACGACGTCCCCGCGCTGCGGCTTGGAGCCGAACCACGGGGTGAGCTTGTCGACCAGGACGCGGTCGCCGATCTGGATCGTCTGCTCCATGGAGCCGGACGGGATGACGAAGGCCTGGACGAGGAACGTCTTCAGCACGAGCGCTATGAGGACGGCGACGCCCACGAGGAGCGGTATCTCCTTGACGGCACCGCGCCTGCGGCGCCGCTTGACCTTCTTCTGGAGCTTGCGCCGCTCGGCGCGCGTACGGCCGCCGGACGGGCTGGCGGCGCGCCGGGCACCGGTGGGCAGCAGGTTGTCCGCGGGGCTGGCGGGGGCGCCGCGCGGTTTGCCGCGGTTACCCATGGGCGCCCGCCCCTCCGGCGGCAGCGGGCACGTGCGCGTAGGCGTCGGGGCGGTGCAGCCGGGTGGCGTGGCCGAAGGGCCAGACGATCCAGTCGGCGCGGCCGATCACCTCGTCGACCGGGACCATGCCGCCGCCCGGCGATCCGAGGTGGTCACGGGAGTCGCTGGAGTCGCCGCGGTGGTCTCCGAGGACGAACAGGGTGCCGGCGGGCACGACGACGTCGAAAGGCACGGTGGAGGGGCTGTCGCCGGGATAGAGGAAGCCCGACTCGTCGACCGGCCGGCCGTTCACCTGGATCCTCCCCTCCTTGTCGCAGCAGACAACGTGGTCTCCCCCCACGCCGACAACGCGTTTGATGTAGTCCGCGTGCCCGAAGTACCCGGTCCCGTCGAACACGACGATGTCTCCCCGCTGCGGCTCGGCACCGAAACGGTATGCCAACTTATTTACGAGAACCCGGTCCCCGATCCTCAATCCCTGTTCCATGGATCCGCTGGGGATCTGGAACGGCCGCAGCACGAATGTGCTGAGCACCAGCAGGAAGAGCAGGCAGGCCAGCAGCGTCAGAGTGATCCGGCCGCCCGGGACCCACTCGGTGACACGCGACAACGCGAAACGCGACCGTTCCTCCGGCCCTCCGGGTTCCGAGGTGTCCTCGGAGTCGGAAGGGCGGGAGGAGCGGTCGCGCTCCGTCGGCTGAGCTTCGGTGTCCATCGGAGCCAGATGCTATCCGGCCCCGGTGTGAACTCCTCAGAGCGCTCAGTTCTCGCGCTTCTCCTTGATCTTCGCGGCCTTGCCGCGCAGCTCGCGCAGGTAGTACAGCTTGGCGCGGCGGACGTCACCCTTGGTGACGAGCTCGATCTTCTCCACGATCGGGGTGTGCACCGGGAAGGTGCGCTCGACGCCGACGGAGAAGGAGACCTTGCGGACCGTGAAGGTCTCGCGCACGCCGGCACCCTGTCGGCGGATCACCACACCCTTGAACTGCTGCACACGGGAGCGGTTGCCCTCGATGACGCGGACGTGCACGTTGACCGTGTCGCCCGGGCGGAAGGCGGGGACGTCGCTGCGCAGCGACGCGGAGTCGACAGTGTCGAGCAGGTGAGACATTTCGTCTGCTTTCTTCGCTGATGCCACAGGTCATCAACGGAAACTAGGTGTTTCGGATCTGGGCTGTGCTCGTCGGGACGGGCGTCGTCTCCCCCTGTGGCAGGGGCGCACGCCGGACGGACGCACAACAGCTGGCTATTCTTCCACGCCGTCGGTCCTGCGCCAAAATCGGCCGTACGGCTCCCCCGCGGGGTCCGGTTCCCAGCCCAGGATGGACAGCATCTCGCGGTCCTTCTTGTCGAAGGCCTTGGGGTCGCACCGCTCGATGAGGTCGGGCCGGTGGGCCGTCGTGCGTTTCAGGGCCTCGTCCCGCCGCCAGCGGGCGATCTTGCCGTGGTGGCCGCTGAGCAGCACGTCGGGGATGTCCCGGCCCCGCCACTCGGGCGGCTTGGTGTAGACGGGGCCCTCCAGCAGGCTCGCCATGGCGCCGGGCGCGAAGGAGTCGTCCCGGTGGGACTCGGCATTGCCCAGGACGCCGGGCAGCAGCCGCGCCACGGCCTCCGTGACGACCAGGACGGCCGCCTCGCCGCCGGCCAGGACGTAGTCGCCGATGGACACCTCGTACACCGGCATCCGCGTCGCGTACTCGTCGACGACGCGCCGGTCGATGCCCTCGTACCGGGCCGGCGTGAAGATCAGCCAGGGGCGCTCGGAGAGGTGGACGGCGAGCTCCTGGGTGAAGGGGCGACCGCTGGGCGTGGGCACGATGAGGGCGGGCTCGTGGGAGCCGGCCTCGTAGCCGTCGGCCAGGACGGAGTCCAGCGCCTCTCCCCAGGGCTCGGTCTTCATGACCATGCCGGGGCCGCCGCCGTAGGGGGTGTCGTCGACGGTGTTGTGACGGTCGTGGGTCCAGGACCGCAGGTCGTGCACGTGCACGTTCAGCTGTCCCCGCGCGCGTGCCTTGCCGACGAGGGAGACGTTCAGCGGTTCCAGGTACTCGGGGAAGATCGTGACGACGTCGAGGCGCATTACGACTCTTCCCCGCTGGGCGTGTCTTCCCGGCTGGAGGCGATCTCCGCGCGGTCGTCGATCAGGCCCGGCGGCGGGGTGATGACGGCCTTCTGCTCCGCCAGGTCGATCTCGCTGACGATCTCCTCGACGAAGGGGATCATCACCTCGCTGCCGTCGGGGCGCTCCACGATGAAGAGGTCCTGCGTGGGCAGGTGCGAGATCTCCGTGATCCGGCCGACCTCCGTGCCGTCCGCGGTGACCACGTCGAGGTCGATGAGCTGGTGGTCGTAGTACTCGTCCTCGCCCTCGGGCAGTTCCTCCGGGTCGATCTCGGCGATCAGGAGGGTGTTGCGCAGGGCCTCGGCGCCGGTGCGGTCGCCGACGCCCTCGAAGCGCAGCAGGAGACGGCCGCTGTGGACGCGGCCCGTCTCGATGGTGAGCGGTCCCGCGGCGGCGGGATCGGTGGCGAGTACGGTGCCGGGGGCGAGCCTGAGCTCAGGCTCGTCGGTCCGCACCTCGACGGTGACCTCGCCCTTGATGCCATGGGCACGGCCGATCCGTGCGACTACCAGCTGCACGTGTCCATTCTCCTGTCATACGACTGCGGGCCGGGGACGGCCCAGTGGCCCTCCCCGGCCCGAGCCGGTTGCGATAAGCGTCAGCGGACGTGGTCCACGTCGACGAGGTCGACGCGGACACCGCGACCGCCGATGGCGCCCACGACGGTGCGCAGGGCGCGTGCGGTGCGGCCGTTGCGGCCGATCACCTTGCCCAGGTCGTCCGGGTGGACCCGGACCTCGAGCACGCGACCGCGGCGCAGGTTGCGCGAGGCGACCTGCACATCGTCAGGGTTGTCGACGATGCCCTTCACGAGGTGCTCGAGAGCCTCCTCGAGCATGCTCAGGCCTCGGTCGAAGCGGACTCAGCGGCGGCCTCGTCCTTCTTCTCAGCCTTCTTCTTCTGGGTGATCGCCTCACCCTTGCCCTCGTCGTCACCGCCGATGGCCTCGAACGACGGGCGCGCGGCCTTCTCGGGCTGCGTCAGCAGCGGAGCCGGGGCGGGCTCGCCCTTGAACTTCTGCCAGTCGCCGGTCTTCTTGAGGATGGCCATCACGGGCTCGGTCGGCTGGGCGCCGACACCGAGCCAGTACGCCACACGCTCGGCGTCGACCTCGATCACCGACGGGTTGTACGTCGGGTGGTACTTGCCGATCTCCTCGATCGCACGACCGTCACGACGGGTACGGGAGTCGGCGACGACGATGCGGTAGTGAGGCGAACGGATCTTGCCCAGACGCTTCAGCTTGATCTTGACTGCCACGGGAGTGGGTTCTCCTGGATTTGACGTGGTTGGGCACGGCGAGATGGCCGCGTGGGGTTGCGGTACCCGAGTGCCCGATGGACGCGTCAGCCGGAGGAGAGAGGGGTCCTGTGCGGCTGTCGAGTACAGCTAGCCATTGTGCCACACCCCGCCGGGCTGCTTTGACGGCGGGGTTCGCCGCTGCGCGGGCAGGCTGAAGGGGCACCCGGCGTGGAGGTGAAGTACGTCGGGTGCCCTGCCCGGCGGTGGTGCGTACTGTCCCGACCGGCAGCCACGAGATGCCGGTGATGGACGGTCAGCCGGCCACCGCTCCCGCTCCCACCACGTCCGGGATCCGGAACGGCTTGCCGCAGCCGCCGCAGACGATAGGCGCCTGGGCGAGGACCGACGGCACGACGCGTACGTTACGGCCGCAGTCGCAGACCGCCTTGACGCGGACGCCGCCGCCGGAGGAGCCGTGCCGGGCGGCCGGGCCCCGGAAGGTGCGGGAGGTGTCGGAGGAGGTCGCGGCCGTGTGGGCCTTCAGGGCGCGCTGGAGGCGCTCCATCGTCGGGCGGTAGCGGCGCTTCGCCTCGGGGGTGAGCGTGACCAGGGAGAAGCCGCTGCTGGGGTGCGGTTCCTCGGGGTGGTCCAGGCCCAGTTCCTCGGCGATCGCGAGGAATCTGCGGTTGTGGTAGCGGCCGGCACGGGAGGTGTCGCGGACGCCGCGGGCGGCGGCGATGCCATGGACTGCCTCATGGAGCAGTCGCTCGAAGGAGAGCTCGTGACCGCACGCGGACGACGACTCCCCGATCAGGGACTCTGGCGCGGCAAGGTCGGGCAGCTCGGGGTGGTACCGCTGAATGTCGGCCCACGCCTGTGCCAGCTCTGCGGCGAGAACAGGTGGTGTCTGTGTCGTGCTCACGTAATGACAACGAGCCGGGGTGCCCCAGTGTTCCGATTCCGGGGCATCCCAAATAATTTGCACGTACCCGTCAGTTGCCTCTGATGCGTCCCGACGAGGGCGGGTGCGCTGATCTGTGGAGAAGTCTCACAGCTCACCACAAGGTGGTGCGTAGCTCCGCGTACCCCGGCGCGTAGACGCTGTCCGCGCGCCGGGGATGCGAGGGTCCCGCGGTTACGCCAGAGGCGTTTCGGTCGCCTTGCGCCTCACCCGGTGAGCGCGTGCGCCTCACTCAGTAAGCGCGTGCGACGACCGCGACGTTACCGGGTGCGTCGTCGGCGTCCGGCACCGACCCGTCCTCGGCAACCAGACACCGTACGGTCACCGCGTGATCGGCCAGCTTCGCTTCGCCCTCCTCGCCGAGCACCGCCCACGGGATGCGCGCCCAGCCGCCGGCGCCCGTGACCTCGACGGCCTCGTCGATCGTCGAGACCTCGGTGGTACGGGACTCCCGGCGCTCCCGGGACTGCGTCAGCAGCAGGGCCTGGTCTTCTTCGAGGACCTCCGGCAGCAGCGACACCAGGGCGTCCAGGGAGACCGGCTCCTTGCCGCCCGGGATGCGGCGGGCCAGCATCGCGGTGCCGTTCTCCAGGTCGCGGGGGCCGATCTCGATCCGGACCGGCACGCCCTTGAGCTCCCAGTCGACGGCGCGGCGGCCGAAGGGGGTGTCGGTGCGGTCGTCCACGTGGACACGGACCCCGGCCGCCTTCAGCCGGTCGCCGAGCTCGTGGACCTTGGCCAGAACCGCCTCGTCGCCCTTGATCGCGAGCACCACGGCCTGGATCTGTGCCAGCCGCGGCGGGACGCGCATGCCGTTGTCGTCGCCGTGCATCATCACCAGGGCGCCGATCATGCGGGTGGTGGAACCCCAGGAGGTCTGCCAGACCAGCTCCTGCTTGCCGTCCTTGGACAGGTACTGCGTGTTGAAGGCCTTGGCGAAGTTCTGGCCCAGTTCGTGGCTGGTGGCCATCTGGAGGGCCTTGCCGTCGCCCATCATGCCTTCGAGCGTGAGGGTGTTGATGGCGCCGGCGAACCGCTCCTTGACGGTCTTGCGGCCGGGGACGACGTCCATGGCCAGGACGTTCACCATGAAGTCCGCGTAGACCCTCCGGTGAATGTGCGCGGCGAAATCGCGCGCCTCCTCGTACGTGGCGTGCGCGGTGTGGCCCTCCTGCCAGAGGAACTCGGTGGTGCGCAGGAACAGGCGGGGCCGCAGCTCCCAGCGCACGACATTCGCCCACTGGTTGATGAGCAGCGGTAGGTCGCGGTAGCTCTGGACCCACTTCGAGAAGTAGTCGTTGATGATCATCTCGGAGGTGGGCCGGACCACGGCGGGCTCTTCGAGTTCCTTGCCGCCGCCGTGCGTGACCACGGCCAGCTCGGGCGCGAAGCCCTCGACGTGGTCCGCCTCCCTGGTCAGGTACGACTGCGGGATCAGCAGGGGGAAGTACGCGTTCTGGGTGCCCGTCTCCTTGATGCGGGCGTCCATCTCGCCCTGCATCCGCTCCCACAGCCCGTACCCGTACGGTCGGATGACCATGGTGCCGCGCACCGGACCGTTGTCGGCGAGCTCCGCCTTGGTGATCAAGTCCTGGTACCAGCGCGGGAAATCGTCCGCCTGGGGGGTGAGAACGGGTGCCTTGGTCATGGCGAGATGGTACGGGCCCGCGTTGCCGGAATGTGAAATCTCGCCATAGGCACATGACAACTCATATGCCGGGCCGCATTCCACTGGACGACAGGTCGAGCGGGGAGTTTCCTGGCATACGGGGGTAGTGCGAGCGCACTGTCACGGGGGCCATGGAATCGGGCAAGAGGCAACTCTCGGCGGATTGGGGCGCTTACTTATGACACCTACGCTCGTGCGGCAGCACCTGCCTCACGCGGGGTCCGCACCCCGCGTGGACCTGCGTGCACGCGCGCGTGACTGGTCCGAGATCCAGGAGCGGATGCTCGTACCGCTCTATGAGGCCGTCTACGAGCGACTGGACGTGGGTCCCGCGACGCGGCTGCTCGGCCTCGGCTGCGGTTCCGGACTCGCCCTGCTGATGGCCGCCGCCCGGGGAGCGGCGGTCACCGGTGTCGACGCTTCCCCCGAAAGAATGGCCCTCGCACGGGAGCGACTACTGCCCGAGGCCGGGGCCACGCACGCGCGTGCGGGCAACCGGCTGGTCGAAGGCTCGCCCCGGGACACCGCGGAGCCGGGCGCTCCCGCGTACACCCTGGTGACCGCCTTCGAGCCGATCGGGTGCCTGGCGGGCGACTCGGAGGGGCTGGGCGGACTGCTCGCGGAGGCGACGCCGCTGGCGGGGCGTGGAGCCGCCGTGGTGCTGGCCGGCTGGGGTCCGCCGGAGCGGTGCGCCACGACGTCCGTGCTGCGGGTCGCCACCAAGCTGGCGGAGCCGCTGCGCAGCACGGGCAGCTGGCGCCTCGCCCTCCGCGACGACCTGGAGGACGTCGCCCACCGGGCCGGTCTCAGGCCGGACGGGTCCGGGCGGGTGGCGTGCCCCTTCGGGTACGCCGATGTGGACAGCGCGGTGCGCGGGCTGAAGTCGACGGGGCTGTTCGACGCGGCGATCACGGCGACGGACCAGGTGCAGGTGGACAAGGAGCTGACCGAGGCTCTGCATCCGCACCAGCGGCCGGACGGGACGGTGTGGATGCCGAACGTGTTCCGGTATCTGATCGCCCGGACCCCATGACGAAATCGCCCGGACTCCGGGACGAACAGATCTCCGGTGCAGGTGTGAATGGTGTGAAGAAAGCACCATGGGCTGCTTTTGGTTCCACCAAGTGGATCATGAACGCTTAATGTGTTCGCCGCTCGGGGGAACTGCACATCTGCATACAGGAGCTGTTTTGCCGCACCACAAGACCGCGCTGCGTCTCGCCGCGCCCGTCGCCGTCCTCGCTCTGGCGCTCACCGCCTGCGGTGGCGGCGGCGACAAGGCCGATGCGAAGAGCCCGGACACCGAGAAGGCCAAGGTCTTTCCTTCGCCGGAGCCGGCTTCCGGCGGCGAGCTGGGGACCGGCGAGAGCGCCACGGGCAAGGTCGCGGAGGACCCGGGCGAGGTCACCTACGAGGTCGTGGCGCAGAAGGTCGACATGGGCACCGAGGCGGAGGCAGCCAAGGCCGTCTCGGAGCCGGACAAGGTCAAGGGCAAGGTGCTGGCCGTCGCGCACGTGAAGTACACGCACAAGAGCGGCCCCGCCCTCACCGACGGCTCCGATGTGCACGACGGCACCACGGTCTACGCCGACGGGCAGCGCGGCAGCGTTCTCATCGGCGCGTCCGAGGACGCGACGGGCTGCGAGGACCCGTACGACGTCGAGAGCTGGAAGCAGGGCGAGAGCCACGTCTTCTGCGAGACGTACGTGGTCCCGGCGAACGCCAAGAGCGTCGAGGTCCACTGGTCCGAGGAGGACGGCGAGCCGTACATCTGGAAGTTCCCGAACGGCTGACCGGCCGACAACCCGCTGAGGGCGCCCCCCTCTCTCGAAGGGGGGCGCCCTCAGCGCCGTACGGGACGGCCGTGGCGAACGGGCCGTCAGCCCATGAACTTCTTGAACTCGTCGGGGAGTTCGAAGTCCTTGCCGCCCTGCTGCGGCAGCCCGAAGGCGCCTCCGCTCTCGGCGGCGGCCGCGCGCCGGGCGGCGGCCTCCTGCTCCTGCTGCTTGCGCTTCATCGGGTTGCCGGAGCGCTGCTTGCCCTTGGCCTGCTTCTGCTTCTTCTTCGTCCGGCCGGGACCACCGCCCATGCCCGGCATCCCGGGCATCCCCGGCATGCCGCCGCCCTGGGCCATGCGGGACATCATCTTGCGGGCCTCGAAGAACCGCTCGACCAGGTTCTTCACCGCGCTGACCTCGACGCCGGAGCCCTTGGCGATACGGGCGCGGCGCGAGCCGTTGATGATCGTCGGCTCCTGACGCTCGGCCGGGGTCATCGACTTGATGATGGCGGCCGTGCGGTCGACGTCCCGCTCGTCGAGGTTGTTGATCTGGTCCTTCATCTGGCCCATGCCCGGGAGCATGCCGAGCAGCTTGGAGATGGAGCCCATCTTCCTGACCTGCTCCATCTGGGCCAGGAAGTCGTCGAGGGTGAAGTCCTGGCCCTTCTTGGAGGCCAGCTTCTCGGCCATCTTCTGGGCTTCGGCCTGGTCGAAGGTCTTCTCCGCCTGCTCGATCAGGGTGAGCAGGTCACCCATGTCGAGGATGCGGGAGGCCATCCGGTCCGGGTGGAAGGCGTCGAAGTCGTCGAGCTTCTCGCCGTTCGACGCGAACATGATCGGCTTGCCGGTGATCTGCCGGATCGACAGGGCCGCACCACCGCGGGCGTCGCCGTCGAGCTTGGAGAGCACCACGCCGTCGAACCCGACGCCGTCGCGGAAGGCCTCGGCGGTGTTGACGGCGTCCTGACCGATCATCGCGTCGACGACGAACAGGATCTCGTCGGGGCTGACCGCGTCCCGGATGTCCGCGGCCTGCTGCATCATCTCCTGGTCGATGCCCAGGCGGCCGGCGGTGTCCACGATCACGATGTCGTGGACCTTGGACTTGGCGAAGTCGATCGAGTCCTTGGCGACCTTGACCGGGTCGCCCACGCCGTTGCCCGGCTCCGGGGCGTAGACCGCGACACCGGCGCGCTCGGCGACGACGCTGAGCTGGTTCACGGCGTTCGGGCGCTGGAGGTCACAGGCCACCAGCAGCGGTGAGTGGCCCTGCTCCTTCAGCCAGCGGCCGAGCTTGCCGGCGAGGGTGGTCTTACCGGCACCCTGGAGACCCGCCAGCATGATCACGGTGGGCGGCTGCTTGGCGAAGCGCAGACGCCGGGTCTCGCCGCCGAGGATCGTGACCAGTTCCTCGTTGACGATCTTGAGTACCTGCTGGGCCGGGTTCAGCGCCCTGCTGACCTCGGCGCCGAGCGCGCGCTCCTTGACGTTCTTGATGAACGTACGGACGACCGGCAGCGCCACATCCGCCTCGAGGAGCGCGATCCGGATCTCGCGCGCCGTGGCGTCGATGTCCGCCTCGGAGAGCCGTCCCTTGCCGCGCAGGTTCTTGAAGGTCGCTGAGAGGCGATCGGAAAGAGTATCGAACACGGCGCTCGCGGTCCTCGGGGTCGGAGACAGACTGGGGAATCGCCCTCCAGGGTATCCCGGCGTGACAAGTCGCCGGGTCGCCCTCACCCACGCAGTGTCTCCTCCAGTTTCCGCGCCACCGACTCGGCCTCGTCGCCGGGCAGCGGCGCGCCCTCCGGACCGGTCACGTAGAAGGCGTCGACGGCGTTGGCACCGAGTGTCGAGACGTGCGCGCTGCGCACCAGTACGCTCGCGTCCTCCAGGGCGCGGCCGATGCGGAACAGCAGGCCCGGGGCGTCCTGGGAGCGGACCTCGATGACGGTGGCGAGCCGGGAGGCGGCCGGGTGGACCGACACCCGGGGCGGCGGGGCCACCACGCCCCGGCGGCGGGGATAGGCCGCGTCCCGTTCGGCGAGGCGGCCGGCGATGTCCAGGGAGCCGTCCAGTGCCCGCACCAGATCGGCGCGGAGGCGGGCGGCCTGCGGCAGGGAGCCGTACTCGGCGGCGACCCGCCAGTCCAGCAGCAGGACGGAGCCGTCGACGCCGTCCGGCAGGGTCAGGGACCGCAGCTCCGCCGTCCGCACGGTCAGCCGGTGCATGGCGAGCACACCGGCCACCGCGGGCAGCACACCCGGCTGGTCGGGTACGGCGATGAGCAGCTCCACGCCGAGCGGCTCGGGGTCGCCGGAGGGTTCCTGTCCGGCGGGCGGCTCGGTCTGTGCCCGCAGGGAGAGGACCGGGCTGCCCGTCGCGACCGCCTCGATGGCGAGCCGCTCCTGCTCGGCGGTCGGCGCGGCGTCCTCGGGGTCGTCCGGGGCGTCACCGGCGAGCACCGCCGAGACCCGCTCCACCAGGTCGGCGACGAGCGACCCGCGCCAGGACGACCAGGCGGCCGGGCCGGTGGCCAGGGCGTCGGCCTCGGTGAGCGCGTGCAGCAGTTCAAGGGTGCCCTGGGTGCCCACGGCCTCGGCGACCGAGCGCACGGTGGCCGGGTCCTCCAGGTCACGCCGGGTGGCCGTCTCGACGAGCAGCAGGTGGTGCCGGACGAGGGTGGCGACGACCGCCACGTCGTGGCGGTCGAAGCCGATGCGGGCGGCCACGTCCTTGGCGATGATCTCGCCGGCCACCGAGTGGTCGCCGGGCCAGCCCTTGCCGATGTCGTGCAGCAGCGCGGCGACCAGCAGCAGGTCGGGGCGGCTGACCCGGCGGGTGAACTCGGAGGCGCGCACGGCGGTCTCGATGAGGTGCCGGTCGACGGTCCACAGGTGCACGGCATTGCGCTGCGGGCGGCAGCGCACCCGCTCCCAGTCGGGCAGCAGCCGGGTGATCAGCCCCTCGGCCTCCAGCGCCTCCCAGACCTCGATGGTCGGGCGGCCGGAGCCGAGCAGGGTGACGAGCTGTTCGCGGGCCTCGGCGGGCCAGGGCGTGGGCACCGGGCGCACGGTGGCCGCCATGCGGCGTACGGCGTGCAGGGAGAGCGGGAGTCCTGCCTGCGCGGCGGCGGCCGCGGCGCGCAGCGGCAGCACGGGGTCGCGCTCGGGGCGTGCGGCGCGGGCGAGCACCACCTCGCCGTCCTGCTCCACCACGCCTTCGGCCAGCGGAGAACGCTCGGCGGTCGGCTTCCCGCCGCCCAGCATGGCGCGCAGCCGGGGCCGCACGGCGCGCGACCGCAGTACGCGCCCCACCTCGCGCCAGGTGACATCACTGGCGTACGAGATGAGCCGCGCCGCCTCGTACACCTGCCGCAGCAGCGTGTCCGCGTCGAGCAGGCCGACCTCGGCGGCCACCTGGTCCTGCTCCTGGAGCGCGAGCCGGTCGGTCGCCCGCCCGGTTGCCAGGTGCAGGGCGTCCCGTACGTCGAGGAGCCGGCGCCGGGCGTCGGCGAGGCCCTCGCGCGGGGCGTCGGCGAGCCAGGAGGCGGCGACGGCGCGCAGGGCGGTGGCGTCGCGCAGCCCGCCGCGGGCCTCCTTGAGGTCGGGTTCGAGGAGGTACTGCAGCTCGCCCTGGCGCTCGGCGCGTTCGGCGCACAGTTCCTGGAGTTCGGGGAGGCGCTTGGGCGCCTGGTTGCGCCAGTCGGCCAGCACGGCCGTACGCAGCCCGGCCGTGAGGCCGAGGTCACCGGCGATGTGCCGGGCGTCCAGCAGGCCGAGCTGGACCTTGAGGTCCTCCCCCGCGGTCTTGCGGGCCTCGGCGGGCGTGCGGACGGAGTGGTCGAGGGCCAGGCCCAGGTCCCACACCGGGTACCAGAGCCGGTCGGCGAGGGCGCCGATCGCCTTGGTGTCGCTGCCGTCGTGCAGCAGGAGCAGGTCGAGGTCGCTGCGCGGGGAGAGCTCGCCGCGTCCGTAGCCGCCGACGGCGACCAGGGAGGCCCCGCGCAGCCCTTCCGCGCCGGCGGCGAACAGGCCGGTGAGCCAGTCGTCCGTCAGTTCGGCCAGGGCCGCACGGCGCGGCGGCCCGGACCGCGCCTCCTCGGTGAGGAGACGCAGCCGGGCCGCCGCGTAGCCGCTGGGTCCCGAATCCTCTGCTTCCTTCTGCACATCCGTACCCGTCACCCAGCGACTCCTGTTCTGTTTGCCTGCCTCAGAGCGCGTCGGGGCCGCGCTCGCCGGTCCGGACCCGTACGGCCGTGTCGACCGGGATGGACCAGACCTTGCCGTCACCGATCTTGCCGGTGCGGGCCGCCTTGACCACGACATCGATCAGCTGCTCGGCGTCGTCGTCCTCGACCAGGACCTCGATGCGGATCTTGGGGACCAGGTCGACGGTGTACTCGGCACCGCGGTAGACCTCGGTGTGGCCCCGCTGACGACCGTAGCCGCTGGCCTCGGTGACCGTCAGGCCGTGTACGCCGAAGGCCTGGAGGGCCTCCTTGATCTCGTCGAGCCGGTGCGGCTTCACGACGGCGGTGATGAGCTTCATGCGTCCACCTTCTTGCTCTCGGCGCCGCCCACGGCGGCCGCGACGGCGGCGGTCTTGGCGGCACCGCCACCGGCGCCGCTGAAGTCGTATGCGGTCTCGGCGTGCTCGGCCTGGTCGATGCCGGCGATCTCCTCGTCCTCGGAGACCCGCATACCCATGGTCTTGTCGAGGATGAAGGCGAGGATCGCGGAGACGATCAGCGAGTAGGCGAGCACCGCGAAGACACCGGCGCACTGCTTCCAGAACTGGGTCAGACCGCCGCCGTAGAAGAGGCCCTCGACCTCGGACTGGCCCTTGCCGCTGGCGAAGAAGCCGATCAGCAGGGAGCCGACGACACCGCCGACCAGGTGGACGCCGACGACGTCGAGGGAGTCGTCGTAGCCGAACTTGTACTTCAGGCCGACGGCCATGGCGCACAGCACACCGGCGATGGCGCCGACGGCGATCGCGCCGACCGGGGAGACCGCACCACCGGACGGGGTGATGGCGACCAGACCGGCGACGGCACCGGAGGCGGCGCCCAGCGTGGTGAACGCGCCGTGGCGGATCTTCTCGTAGGCGAGCCAGGCCAGCATGGCGGCAGCGGTGGCGACCTGCGTGTTGACGAACATCAGCGCGCCGACGCCGTCGTCGTTGCCGAGCCAGGAGCCGGCGTTGAAGCCGAACCAGCCGAACCACAGGAGCCCTGCGCCGAGCATGACCAGCGGCAGGCTGTGCGGGCGCATCGGGTCCCGCTTGAAGCCGACGCGCTTGCCGATGACGAGGATCACGCCCAGCGCGGCAGCACCTGCGTTGATGTGGACCGCCGTACCACCGGCGAAGTCGATCACGCCCATGTCGAAGGCCCAGCCGCCCTCGCCCCAGACCCAGTGGGCGACCGGGAAGTAGACGACGATGGCCCACAGCGTGATGAACAGCGCCCACGCCGAGAACTTCACACGGTCCGCGAGGGCACCGCTGATCAGGGCGGGCGTGATGATCGCGAACATCAGCTGGAAGACCATGAAGACGAGGAGCGGGATGTTGTACGTGCCCCACAGCTCGCCCTTGTCGACACCGCTGAGGCCGATCCAGTCCGAGTTCCAGCCGATGAGGTGGCCGGAGTCGGTGCCGAACGCCATGGAGAAGCCGAACAGCACCCACAGGATGGTGACGATCCCGAGGCTGATGAAGCTCATCATCAGCATGTTCAGGGTGCTCTTGACGCGGACCATGCCTCCGTAGAAGAAGGCCAGACCCGGGGTCATGAGCATCACCAGGGCGGAACAGATGAGCATGAACCCTGTGTTGGCGGCAGACAGCTTGGGTGCTTCTGCGGCAAGGGTGATGGCTGGTGCCATCGGCGTCTCCTCGTCGTTGGTACGGCCCCGTGCGGGCGAAGCCTCGAGCGGAATGAGGGGGCGGGCCGGTTATGCGCCACGAGATTGGCGCAGCGCGGTTTCGGTGGAAGCCCCTCGTTGTTTCGCCGCCGTGACGAAGGTGCTCTGTGTGTTACGCCTCGATGAACTGCCGGATTGTGGGCGCGCCGATCGTTATCGTGACGCAATCTTCCGCGAGGAAGCAGGTCCGGCCGCGGTCGGCCTTCCGATGACCTGGCATGGGGGAGCCGAGTCGGACAGTTCGGGAGGGCCGGCCGCGGCCGGGGTTCAGGGGTGCGGGCAGGTTCAGAGGATGGCGGCTCAGACCGCCTCGGCCGTCTCGGGCAGCTCCGCGGCCAGCCGCTCGGTGAGGTCGACGACCTCGCCGAGGTCACCGAAGTCGCGTGCGGCCGTGTCGACCGTCTTTCGGATACGAGTGTTGACCCGCTCGGAGCGGACCTTCTTGGCGACCTGCATGGCCTGGGAGGCGTAGACCGTGCACTGCTCGGGCTCACGCTGCAGGAGGTTCACCGTGGCCATGCCGATCAGGTTCAGCGCGTACGACCGCTGGTGCTCGCCGTCCTCGGCGAAGAGCTCCACGGCCCGCCTCATCAGGGGCTCGGCCAGCGAGGCGTAGGCCGGGCTGCGGCCGGCGACATAGGCCAGGTCGCGGTACGAGTGCGAGTTCTCGCCGTACAGCTCGGCCTCGGAGAAGAAGCGGATCCAGTCGGGGTCGGGCTCGTCCCACTCGTCGGCCTCGGCGAAGGTGTCCTCGGCCATCCGGACCGCCCGCTTGCACTTGCCGGGCTGGCCCATGTTGGCGTAGGCACGGGCCTCCATCGCATACAGCATCGACTGGGTGCGCGGGCTCGCGCAGTCCCGGCTGCCGTACTGCGCGAGGTGGATCAGTTCCAGCGCGTCGTCGGGCCGGCCGAGGTGGATCATCTGGCGGCTCATGCTGGACAGCACGTACGAGCCGAGGGGCCGGTCACCGGCCTCCTTCGCGGCGTGCAGCGCGAGGACGAAGTACTTCTGGGCGGTCGGCTGGAGTCCGATGTCGTACGACATCCAGCCGGCCAGCTCGGCCAGCTCGGCGGCGACCTTGAACAGGCGCCGGGTGGTGGCCTCGGGCTGGGGCTCCTGGAGGAGGTCCGTCACCTCGTGCAGCTGGCCGACGACCGCTTTGCGGCGCAGGCCGCCGCCGCACTGGGCGTCCCACTGGCGGAACATCACGGTCGTGGACTCCAGGAGGTCCAGCTCCGGCTTGGAGAGCCGGCCGCGGGCCCGCCCGGAGGCGCCGCCCGCGGGCTCGGGCTCGGACCGCGGGGCCGGGGGCGAGGGCACGAGCCAGCGCTGCATGGGCTCGATGAGGGCCGGGCCCGCAGACAGGACCAGCGAGCTCCCGAGGAAGCCGCGCCGCGCCAGCATCAGGTCGCTGCGCGAGAACTCGCTGAGCAGGGCCACCGTCTGCGGGCCCGTCCAGGGCAGGTCGACGCCGGTCGCGGAGGGTGACTGGCGCGCGGTGCGCAGCCCCAGGTCCTCGACGGAGACGACGACGCCGAAGCGCTCCGAGAACAGCTCGGACAGGATCCGGGGGATCGGCTCGCGGGGGTTCTCGCCGTCGAGCCAGCGGCGGACGCGCGAGGTGTCCGTGGAGATGTGGTTGGCGCCCAACTGCCGTGCCCGGCGGTTGACCTGGCGGGCGAGCTCGCCCTTGGACCAGCCGCTGCGCACGAACCAGGAGGTGAGCAGCTCGTTCGGGCGCTTGTCAGCGTGCGTCGCGCTTTCAGCGTTCGTCCCGCTTCCGCCGTTGCCGCTCACTGGAACGCCCCCATCCCTGAGACCACTTGCCGCCTGGTGCGCCAAGCCCTATCAGCATGCCGGTTCGTACGGCCGCCCGCCCGGTCCTTGTCACCCTTCGAACGGAATACCGACTTGCCTCCGGCATACCCACGAGTGCATGTGCCCCCAGGACTCGTGCACACAAAGTAATCCTACGATCACCCGTCCAGCCACGGCCCACACGGAAACGCCACCATTCGCCACCCCTTCGAATGAACTCACGTACGCGTCACCGCGATTCACTTGACACAGGACAACCAGGAGCGGGTGCAGCGATGCACTCAGGGGCGCGTGTCGTCAGGCACACCACCCTGGACACTTCCGGGCGCGGAATGAACCGATCGCCGCCGGGAAGCCGGGAACTGAGAGTCACGCTTCGCGTCCGCAGCGTAACCACCGGTGCGTCGGACCCGTTGGAGGGGGCATGGGCTTCACGATCGGCATCAGCCGGGGCATGCGCGACATCCGGTCCGGCTCCCGCCGCCGCGGCCGTACGTCGGACGGCACGGCCGTGGCCGAGTACACCGGCCTGTGGGGATGGGACGTGGTGCCGGGCGCCCGGGCCGCGGCGGGCGCCTGCTCCTGCGGCCGCCGCGACTGCCCGGCGCCGGGCGCGCATCCGCTGGACTTCGCGCCGGTGATCCCCGCCGGGGCGACGCTGGACGACGTGACCGAGACCTGGGGCGAGTTCCCCGGCGCCTCGGTGATGCTGCCGGTCGGCCGGGCGTTCGACGTCATCGAGGTGGCCGAGCCCGCCGGCTGCCGCGCGCTCGCCCGGCTGGAGCGCATGGGCCTGCCCGTCGGCCCCGTCGCGGCCACCCCGGACGGCCGCGCCCACTTCTTCGTCGCCCCCGGCGCCGCCGCCGACCTGCCCGGCCTGCTCTACCGCATGGGCTGGGACGACCCGGCCGCCCTCGACCTGCGCGGCCTCGGCCCCGGCACACACATCACGGCACCGCCCTCCGACCGCGGCGGCCTCGGCCCGGTGCGCTGGCTGCGCTCCCCCGCCCTGGACTCGGCGTCCAGGCCACCGGAGGCCCGCCTGGTGCTGGGCACCCTGGCGTACGTGGCGCACCGCTCACGGGCCTAGCCGCAGCGGTACGGACGTACACAGCGAAGCGCCCGCCCCGACGATGCATCGGAGCGGGCGCTTCGCTGTCGCATACGAAATGTCGGATGTGGCTGCCGGGCAGTTGCCGCAGCTCACTCTCCGATAAGAGCGTCAACGAACGCCTCCGGCTCGAACGGCGCCAGGTCGTCCGCACCCTCGCCGAGCCCGACCAGCTTGACCGGAACGCCCAGCTCGCGCTGGACCGCGACCACGATGCCGCCCTTGGCCGTGCCGTCCAGCTTGGTGAGGACGATGCCGGTGATGTCGACGACCTCGGCGAAGACCCGGGCCTGGACCAGACCGTTCTGGCCGGTGGTGGCGTCGAGCACGAGCAGCACCTCGTCCACCGGGGCCTGCTTCTCCACGACCCGCTTGACCTTGCCGAGCTCGTCCATGAGGCCGGTCTTGGTGTGCAGGCGGCCGGCGGTGTCGATGAGCACGACGTTCGCGCCCATCTCCTTGCCCTCCTTGACCGCGTCGAAGGCGACGGAGGCCGGGTCGCCGCCCTCCGGTCCGCGCACCGTGTGGGCGCCGACGCGCTCACCCCAGGTCTGGAGCTGGTCGGCGGCTGCGGCCCGGAAGGTGTCGGCGGCGCCGAGCACGACGCTCTGGCCGTCGGCGACCAGGACGCGGGCGAGCTTGCCGGTGGTGGTGGTCTTGCCGGTGCCGTTGACTCCGACGACCATCACGATGCCGGGCTTGCGGTCCTCCGGCTCGGTCTTGACCGCGCGGTCCATGTCCGGGCCGACCAGCGTGACCAGTTCCTCGCGCAGCAGGGTGCGCAGTTCCTCGGGGGTGCGGGTGCCGAGCACCTTCACACGCTCGCGCAGGCGCTCGACCAGTTCCTGGGTGGGCTGCACACCGACGTCGGCGGTGAGCAGGAGGTCCTCGATCTCCTCCCAGGTGTCCTCGTCGAGGTGCTCGCGCGACAGCAGGGTCAGCAAGCCCTTGCCGAGAGCGTTCTGCGAGCGGGAGAGCCGGGCCCGCAGCCGGACCAGGCGGCCCGCGGTGGGCTCCGGGATCTCGATCTCGGGAGCCTCGGCGGGCGGCTCCTCGACGACGACCGGAGCCGAGCCGTCCGGGAGATCCACCTCCTCTATCGTGCGCCGCGGTTCCTCCCGCGGCGTCTCGGCCTCGTCGCCGACGTGCGGCTCGGCCGGTGGGGCGGTGATGTCGGGCGCTGCGGGCGGGGGCGGGGGCAGCTGCTTCTTGCGCCGGCTGCCGACGACGAGCCCGCCGAGCGCGCCGAGCACGACCACGGCGATGACTACAGCAAGGATGACGATGTCCATAACGCGTCCAGTATCAGCCATGGGACCCCGGGGCACGCGGCTTGTGCCGCCCTCCCGGGACAACGGCCGCCGGATCTCCACGCCCCTGGATCTCTGACGGCCCGTCAGCTAACGTCCTCCGGACACCCGCCCGGTGAAGGGAGACGTCCCATGCCCGTCTCGGTCGTACGCTTCAACCTCGTCGCTCCCGGGGCCGCCCCCGCCGAGCTCGGCGCCCGTTACCGGGCGGCCCTGGAGATGGCGTCGTACGCCGACGACCGGGGCGTGACCACCGTGCAGACGGAGGAGCACCACGGGGCCGGCAACAACTGGCTGCCGTCGCCGTTCGCCTTCGCGGGGGCCGTCTTCGGCGCGACCCGGCGTGTCGCGGTCACGGTCTCGGCGGTCATCGGCCCGCTGCACGACCCCCTGCGGCTCGCCGAGGAGATGGCCGTGCTGGACCTGCTGAGCGGCGGCCGGCTGGTGACGGTCGCCGGGATCGGGTACCGGCCCGAGGAGTACGACCTGTTCGGCGTGGACTTCGCCCGGCGCGGGCGGCTCCAGGACGAGCTGCTGGAGACGCTGCTGAAGGCGTGGACGGGCGAGCCCTTCCCGTACCGGGGCCGCACGGTGCGCATCACCCCGCGTCCGTACACCGAACCGCACCCCCTGCTCCTGGTCGGCGGCTCCTCCAAGGCCGCCGCCCGCCGGGCCGCCCGGCTCGGCCTGCCCTTCTTCCCCAGCGCGCACCTGCCGGAGCTGGAGGCGTACTACAAGGAGCGGCTCGCCGAGTACGGCACCGAGGGCTGGGTGATGATGCCGGCCGCCGAGACACCGCTGCTGCACGTGGCCGAGGACCCGGACCGGGCCTGGGCTCGGTACGGGGAGCACTTCCTGCACGAGGCGCGGACCTACGCCTCCTGGCAGTCGGGCGGTGTGCGGTCCGCGGTGAAGTCGGCCGCGACGACGGTGGAGGAGCTGCGTGCCGAGGGCGTGTACCGGATCCTCACGCCGGACGCGTGCGTGGCGCTGGGCCTGGACTCCTACGTGCTGCATCCACTCTCGGGCGGGATGCCGGTGGACGAGGGGTGGCGGAGTCTGCACCTGTTCTGCGAGCAGGTGCTGCCGCGGCTGGCGGGCTGACGCGCCCGATATCCGCTGGGACGCCGCCCGCAGTCGGTGATGCATTGCACGCATGACCTTGGCGGTGGATGTGTTCGCGCGCGACGCGAACGGCGAGTGGCGGGTCCTGGACGTCCCGCAAGGGTGCGACGACTCGGCCGGCTTCGAGGCGTGGCGCCGGACGGTGTGGGTTCGGCGGCGGTGCGCTCGATGGGCGCCCGTCATCTTCCGGTCCTGGCGAGGACGACCTGTTCGTCGAGGCCGACGAGGTGCCCGGGTTCCTGCGGGAGGTGGCACTGCTGCGGGCGAACCTCGATCTGATCACCGCCACCACCGAGCGGCCCCGCGGGCTCGCGGAGCGCCGGGACCAGCTCGACTCACGGCTGCGGAACATCGAGGCGACCGCACGTCGTGCCCTGGTGAGCGGTGCCGGCGTCCTGATCTGGTGAACGACGGACCGCCGCCCCGGCTCGGGCAGTGGCCGAACCGGGGCGGCGGCGGGTTACGGGGAGAGGGGCAGCGGGGACTTTGGCCCTCCTCCCCGAGTGTGCGGGACGGGCTCAGCCCATCTCCTCCAGGGCCTTGCCCTTCGTCTCCTTGACGAACTTCAGGACGAAGGGGATGGAGAGCGCGGCGAACGCCGTGTAGATCACGTAGGTCGCGGACAGGTTCCAGTCGGCCAGCGACGGGAAGCTCGCGGTGATGGCCCAGTTGGCGATCCACTGCGCGGCCGCGGCCACACCGAGGGCGGCGGCACGGATCTTGTTGGGGAACATCTCGCCGAGGAAGACCCAGACGACCACACCCCAGGACAGGGCGAAGAAGAGGACGAAGATGTGCGCGGCGATCAGGGCGATCCAGCCCTGTGTGGCGGGCAGCTTGCCGTCGACCAGGTGGTACGAGAACGCCCAGGCCTCCAGCGCCAGGCCGACGACCATGCCGACCGAGCCGATGATCGCGAGCGGCCGCCGGCCGATGCGGTCGACGAAGATCATCGCGATGACGGTGCCGACGATGTTGATGATCGACGTGGTGAAGGAGTAGAAGAACGAGTCCGTCGGGTCGACACCGACCGACTGCCACAGCGTCGAGGAGTAGTAGAACGCGACGTTGATGCCGACGAACTGCTGGAAGACGGAGAGGCCGATGCCGATCCAGACGATCGGCTTGAAGAAGAAGCCGCCGCCGAGCAGGTCCTTGAAGCTCGACCTGTGCTCGCTCTTCATGGCGCCCTCGATCTCGGCGACACGGGCGTCCAGGTCGACGCCCTTGCCCTCGACCTCGGTGAGGATCTCCCGGGCGCGCTCGTGCTTGCCGACGGAGATGAGGAAGCGCGGGGACTCGGGGATGGCGAAGGAGAGCAGCCCGTAGAGGACGGCCGGGACGACCATGACGCCCAGCATGACCTGCCAGGCCTCCAGGCCCATCAGCTTGCCGCGCTGGTCGCCGTCGGCGGCGTTCAGCACACCCCAGTTGACCAGCTGCGACACGGCGATGCCGATCACGATCGCGGCCTGCTGGAAGGAGCCGAGCCGGCCGCGGTAGGCGGGCGGGGCGACCTCGGCGATGTAGGCCGGGCCGATCACGGAGGCCATGCCGATGGCGAAGCCGCCGACGACGCGCCAGAAGGCGAGGTCCCACAGCGCGAAGGGCAGCGCGGAGCCCACGGCGCTGACGGTGAAGAGGACCGCGGCGATCTGCATGCACCGGATGCGCCCGATGCGGTCGGCTATGCGGCCGGCGGTCGCGGCGCCGATGGCGCAGCCGATGAGGGCGATGGCGATGACCTGGGCGAGGGCCGCGGAGCCGACGTCGTAGCGGTCCCGGATGGCCTCGACGGCACCGTTGATCACGGAACTGTCGTAGCCGAAGAGGAAACCGCCCATCGCGGCCGCCGCCGCGATGAACACGACATGCCCGAGATGCTCGGGATGAGCCGCCCTGGCTCCTGACTTGGGTGCCTGCGCTGTGCTGGTCACGTGTACTCCTCGGGCCACCGGCAACGCTGCCGGAGGGAATCAGCCTTCGAGGTGCCACCTGAAGGTACCTGAAGGTAAAAGGAACGTTGCCGAGACTATGCCTTCAAGTTTCGAAGTCAATAGGTCAGTAGCTGTGAATATGAAGCAGGAGTGTGTCAGTGATGTGTTCAAGTATTGAAGTCATGGAGCGTCGCAGGTGAGACCTGTGTAGAGCACACCCATCTAGCGGAGGCGCTGGCTGATGACCTTCGACACACCGTCGCCCTGCATGGAGACGCCGTAGAGCGCGTCGGCGACCTCCATCGTGCGCTTCTGGTGGGTGATCACGATCAGCTGGGAGGCTTCCTGGAGCTCCTGCATGATCCGGATGAGCCGCTGGAGGTTGGTGTCGTCGAGGGCGGCCTCGACCTCGTCCATGACGTAGAACGGGCTGGGCCGTGCCTTGAAGATCGACACGAGCAGCGCCACGGCGGTCAGCGACCGCTCCCCGCCGGAGAGCAGCGACAGCCGCTTCACCTTCTTGCCCGGCGGACGGGCCTCGACGTCCACGCCCGTGGTGAGCATGTTGTCGGGGTCGGTCAGGATCAGCCGCCCCTCGCCACCGGGGAACAGCCGGCTGAAGACGCCCTCGAACTCCCGGGCCGTGTCCCGGTAGGCCTCGGTGAAGACCTGCTCGACACGCTCGTCGACCTCCTTCACCACCTGGAGGAGATCCGCCCGCGTCTTCTTGAGGTCCTCCAGCTGCTCGCTGAGGAACTGGTGGCGTTCCTCCAGCGCCGCGAACTCCTCCAGGGCGAGCGGGTTCACCTTGCCGAGCTGCTGGTAGGCGCGCTCGGCCGACTTCAGGCGCTTCTCCTGCTCCGCCCGGACGAAGGGCCGGGGGCGGTTGCGCGGGTGCTCCGGGTCCTCCGGCAGCTCCTCGCCCTCGGCGGGGGGCGAGGGCGGCACGAGCTGGTGCGGTCCGTACTCCGCCACGAGCCCGGCCGGTTCCACACCCAGCTCCTCCAGCGCCTTGGTCTCCAGCTGCTCGATCCGCAGCCGCTTCTCGGCGCCGAGTACCTCGCCGCGGTGGACCGAATCCGTCAACTTGTCGAGTTCGGCCTTGAGATCGCGTCCCTCGGTGCGGGCGCGGGCGAGTTCCTGTTCGCGGCGGGCCTTGGCGGCCTCGGCGGCGGTGCGCTCCTCGTCGGCGCGGGCGAGGGAGACCTCGACGTGCGCGAGCAGCTGCCGGGCCCCCGAGCCGACGGCCTCGGCGACGGCCGCCTCGTGCCGCAGCCGGGCCCGCCGCTGCTCGGCCCGCGCGCGTGCCTCGCGCTCCGCGCGGGCGGCCCGGTCCAGGGAGTCGGCCCGTCCGGCCAGGCCCTTGACCCGCTCCTCGTGCGTACGGACCTGGAGGCGGGCCTCCATTTCGGTCTGGCGCGCGTTGGCCCCGTCGGCGGCGAGCCGGTCCCGTACGGAGGTGTCGGGCTCCTCCTCGACCGGCATCTCCTCGGCGACGGCGAGCCGCTCGGCGAGCTCCTCCACCTCTTGCAGCGCCTTGTCCAGGGCCTCCTGGGCACGGGCCGCGGCGGCGGTGGAGCGCTCGGCCTCCCCCGCCGCGCCTCGTGCCTGCCCGGCGAGCCGGCCGAGCTGCTGGGCTACGGCCGACTTCTCCCGGTCGGCGGCCCGGCGCCGCTCCCCCAGCTCCTCGACCAGCGCGGCGCATGCCTTGCGCCGTTCGACGGCCGCGTGTTGCGCCTCGGTCAGCTCCTCGCAGCGGACGGCGAGCTCTTCCAGCTCGGCGGCGGCCTCGTCCACGGAAGCCTGTACTTCGAGGAGGCTCGGAGCGCCTGCGGAGCCGCCGTGGGCGAAGTGGGCGCCGAGGAGGTCGCCTTCGGCCGTTACTGCGGTGAGGTCGGGGTGGGCGTAGACGAGGTCCTCGGCGTCTTCGAGGGTGCCGACTACGACGATGCCGTGCAGCAGCCGGCGGACGGCCGGGATGAGGTCGGCGGGGCCGCGGACCAGGTCGGCGGCGTAGGTGTGGCGGGCGTCTGCAGGGCCGTCGTGGCTGGTCGCCCCCATGCGGGGGCAGCCGCACGTCTGCTGCGGCCCCGCGCCCCTGAGGACGTCATCCCCTGCCAGGAGCAGAGTGGCCCTGCCTCCGTCCTGTTTGCGGAGGAGTCGGATCGCGTCGGCCGCAGAGGCCGGGGACGTGACCGCGATGGCGTCCGCCGCGGCACCGAACGCGGCGGCCAGTGCGACCTCGTGGCCCGGGGTCACCGTCAGGAGCTCCGCCGCCGGGCCGAGCAGGCCGGAGAGGCGGTCCTTGGCCGCGAGCAGTATGCCGGTGCCGTCCTTGCGCCGCAGCCCGAGCGCCAACGCTTCGTGGCGGGCCTGGGTGGCGGCCCGCCTGCGTTCCGCCGCCGTGCTCGCCTCGCGGGCCGCGGTGAGGGCGGCCTCGGCTTCGGTGAGCTGCTGCTTCGCCGCCTCGTGCTGTTCGGCGAGTTCCACGTCGCCGGCGTCGAGGCCGTCGACCTCGGCCTTGAGGGCCTCGTACTCCTCCTGGGCCGCGACGGCACGTTCCTGCGCTTCGTCGCGTGCGGTGGCCAGGCGTTCGATCTCGGCCTGGGCGGAGGCGGCGCGGGAGCGGGCCGCGTTGACCTGTCCGCTGAGCCGGGCCAGGCCCTCGCGCCGGTCGGCGATGGCGCGGGCGGCGTCCTTCAGGCGCCGTTCCTCCTGGGTCAGGGCGCGCTCCAGCTCGGCGCGGTGGGCGACCGTGTCCTCCAGGGCGCGCTCGGCCGCCTCCAGGGCCGCTTCCAGCTCGGCCTCCTGCTCGCGGATGCGGGCGGCCTCGCGCTCCATGTCCTCCGGGTCGCGGCCGCGCCGTTCCTCGGGAGGCGCGGAGGTGGCACTCTTCACGCGGGCGTCGGCGAGCGAGATCGTGCCGCGCACCCGCTCGGCGAGCTGGGAGAGCTCGTACCAGGTCTGCTGGGCGCGCTGGAGGCGCGGCGTGAGCTGCCGTACCTCGTCCTCCAGGAGCGCCTCGCGCTGGAGCGCCTTGCGCAGCTCCCGCTCGGCGGCCTCCTTGCGCTCCTTCAGCGCGGCCTCGTCGGCGACCTCGGCGTCGAGGGCCTCCCGGAGCCGTACGAGGTCGTCGGCCAGCAGGCGCAGCCGGGCGTCGCGCAGGTCGGCCTGGATGACGGCGGCCCGGCGGGCGACCGCGGCCTGGCGGCCGAGGGGCTTGAGCTGCCGTCTGAGTTCGTCGGTGAGGTCCTGCACGCGCGCGAGGTTGGCCTGCATCGCGTCCAGCTTGCGCAGCGCCTTCTCCTTGCGCTTGCGGTGCTTGAGGACGCCGGCGGCCTCCTCGATGAAGGCGCGGCGGCCCATGGGGTCGGCGTGCAGCACGGAGTCGAGCTGGCCCTGCCCGACGATGACGTGCATCTCGCGGCCGATGCCTGAGTCGGAGAGGAGCTCCTGGATGTCGAGGAGGCGGCAGGTGTCGCCGTTGATCTGGTACTCGCTGCCGCCGTTGCGGAACATGATCCGCGTGATGGTGACCTCGGCGTACTCGATGGGCAGGGCCCCGTCGGAGTTGTCGATGGTCAGGGACACCTCGGCCCGGCCCAGCGGCGGACGGCCGGTGGTGCCGGCGAAGATGACGTCCTCCATCTTGCCGCCGCGCAGCGACTTGGCACCCTGCTCGCCCATGACCCAGCTGAGCGCGTCGACGACGTTGGACTTGCCCGAGCCGTTCGGTCCGACGACGCACGTGATCCCCGGCTCGAACCGGAGTGTGGTCGCCGATGCGAACGACTTGAACCCGCGGAGGGTCAGGGCCTTGAGGTGCACGCCGCTGGACTCTACCGCCCGGGTTCGTCTCACTCCATGAACCCACGGTTTCGCCGCTGAACGCGCAGGGCACACCAGACGTTAAAGACGGTGAAAGGATGCGCGGGGGGAAAGAAAGAAGGGACGCCGACAGGGCGTCCCTTGCACTTCTGACAACTCAGCGGTTGTGACGGGCGGCCCAACCACTGCGGTGCTGTTGTGGAGCGGTGCAGTGATCAGGTGAGCGCAGGCTCCGCCTGGTGTGCGTCAACGCTCTCCATGATCCTGTCGTGAGAAGCGGCAGCCGTCAGCGCTTCGTTCTCCGCCTGGATCCTTACGAGCTCGGATTCCAGGTCCTGGACGCGCTGCTGGAGCCGTCGCATCTCGGCGAGGAGTCGAGGGTCGGAGCCGCCGACGTAACCGAGAAGCGCCTTTGCCATGATGGATGGTCCTCCACAATGAGTGACCGACCGATGCGGTGTGGGTCGTGAGGGATTCCGCACCCGCAGTCTTGGCAGGGCCTGGAGTTGTGCTGCCGTTCAGCCATGCCAAACAGCTAAGGTGCGCGGGGCTTTCAGCGTCTCACCAAAAAGTTTGACGGTCAACACGATCACGCCCCGTATTGGCGGCGACCCGGGCGCGCACGGCCTGGAGCGGCGGTGCTACGGCTTCTGCGGGGCCCTCGGGGCGTGGCGATCATCCTTGCGTGTGCGGCCTGCCAAGGCAAGTGATTCTCGGCAATCACCAGCGACTTTCCCTTCGAGGAGGCCGTCGGCGGCCGGGCCGCGGGCGGCCCCGGGGCCGCCCGGCGGTACGGGATCAGCGGATGGCGAAGCCCTCGTAGCCCCCGCGAGGTGTGTCCCAGATCTCGGTGACACCGTCCACGCGGCCGGGCGTGTCGTCACTCTGGAGCCACTCCAGCAGGCCTTCGCAGCCCTCTCGCGCGCCCTCCGCGACCACTTGGACGCGTCCATCGCCCAAATTGAGAGCAAAACCACTCAGGCCGCCGATCTCCAGGGCCTTGGCCCGCGTGAACCAGCGGAAACCCACACCTTGGACACGTCCACGCACCCAGGCGACCAGTCGCACATCCTCACTCATGACTGCAACCTAACCGCCAGATCTCGCTCCGGGCACTTCCTCCACTTGCGCCATGCGGTACCGTCCCCACCCAACGAATCTCATATGAAACTCACACGATCGAGTGAGTTTGGTGTTGATCTCGAGGACGAGTCGACCGCCAGGACGAGGAAGGCCAGGACATGGGACGCCACCGACGCTCCGCCGCCGGCCGCGCCGCCACGGGCCGCGCCACGGCGATCACGCAGGCCGACGGCTCCGTGGCAGGCCACGACCCGCTGCACTCCCCCATGGGAGACGGCCCGGCGATGGGCATCGCGCCCTACCTGAACCCCGACGCGTACGCCGGCACCTACGCGAAGAGCGAGGCCTACCTGTTCGCCACGGGCGCCTCCGAGCCGGGTGACGGCTACGACGCCCGCAACGCCGACGCGGCCGTCTTCGCCGGCGACGGCTTCGCGCCCGACGGCGGCGCCCGGCGCTCCGGCTCGCACCGCCGGCGGAAGAAGACCGCGCGGCCGATGCGCACCGGGCTGCTCGGCGTTTCCGCGGCGGTCGCCCTCGGCACGGTCGCGGTCGCCACGGGCGCGGTGCCCGGCCTTGAGAACTTCCAGCTCGGTGGTGGCGGCGGCGCCGACAAGGTGCAGGCCGGGGACACGCCGACGAACAGCCCGATCGAGCAGGGCGGCACCACCGGCAGCGCCGACGGCCGGGACAGCGTGCCCCCGAGCCGGGACGCCGAGCGCTCCCTCTCGCCGTCGCCGTCCGCCTCGAAGTCGTCGGCCGCGCCGACGAAGGCACCGGAGAAGAAGAAGCCGGAGAAGCCCCAGAAGGAGACTCCGGAGCAGAAGAAGCCGACGACCACCCCCAGCGAGAAGCCGGACAACACCCCTTCCCGTACGGCCACCAAGGCGCCCGAGAAGCCCAGCGCGTCCGCCGCCCTCTCCGAGGAGTCCGCCGCCGCGGCCCAGGTGCTCAGGCTCGTGAACGAGGAGCGGGCCAAGGTGGGGTGCAGCGCGGTCGCCGCGAACAGCGCGCTGACCGAGCTGGCGCAGAACTACAGCGAGGACATGGCCGCCCGGGGCTTCTTCGACCACACCGACCCGAACGGCAGGACGCCGTGGGACCGGGCCGGGAAGGCCGGGATATCCAACCTCGGCGGGGAGAACATAGCCCGCGGCCAGGCCGACGCGGCGGCCGTGATGGATGCCTGGATGAACAGCCCCGGGCACCGCGCCAACATCCTGAACTGCGACTTCAAGACGCTGGGCGTCGGTGTCGAGTTCGGGTCGGGCGGCCCGTGGTGGACCCAGGACTTCGGATACTGAGACCTGCCGAGACCCGGCCGGGACGGCTAACCAACGGTTAGCGCGACCTGATGGTTAGCGCTGTGCTGGCGTAGGCTGGGCATATGACCACCACCCAGGAGCTCACGGCGGGGCTGGACGACCTCCCGTACAACGTGTTCGCCAGGGCCTGCCCCTCGCGCGGCACGCTGGAGCACGTCACGGGCCGCTGGGGCGCACTGACGCTGGGCGCCCTGTACGAGGGTTCCCTCCGCTTCAACGAGCTGCGTCGCCGCGTCGACGGCGTCAGCGAGAAGATGCTCTCCCAGACGCTGCACGCGCTGGAGCGCGACGGCCTGGTGCACCGCGAGGCCCAGCCGACCAACCCGCCCCGCGTGGACTACGAGCTGACGCCGCTGGGCCGCGGCGTCGCCGAGCGGCTGCACGCCCTGATCCACTTCGTGGAGGGCAGCATGGACGAGGTCCTGGCCGCGCGCGAACGGTACGACTCCGCTAGGGCGTGAGCCGCGGCGGCCGCTGGCACTTGGGGCAGTAGTAGCTCGACCGGTTCATCCAGGGCCGTCGGCGTATCGGGGTGCCGCAGCGCCGGCAGGGCAGTCCCTCGCGGCCGTACGCGTCGAGGGACCGGTCGAAGTAGCCCGACTCGCCGTTGACGTTGACGTACAGGCTGTCGAAGCTGGTGCCGCCCACCGCGAGGGCCGCGTTCATCACGTCCCGCACATGGCCCAGGAGCAGCAGGGTCCGCGGGCGGGTGAAGGTCGCGATCGGGCGCTCGTAGTGGATGCGGGCGCGCCACAGGGCCTCGTCCGCGTAGATGTTGCCCACGCCGCTGATCAGCGACTGGTCGAGCAGGGCCCGCTTGATCGTGGACCGCTTGCGGCGCAGTGCCTGGTGGAAGGCCTCGTCGTCGAAGAGCGGGTCGCGGGCGATGTGCGCGATGACGTCGGGCAGGCCGTCCGGGGTGTTGTCGTGCAGCGACAGGCCGCCGAAGGTGCGCTGGTCGACGAAGCGGAGTTCGGTGTCCGGGCTGTCGTTGAAGCGGACGCGGATGCGCAGGTGCTTCTCGTCCGGCGCCGTCTGCGGCTGGACCAGCAGCTGGCCGCTCATGCCCAGGTGCGCCAGGATCGACTGGTCGGTGTCCTCCAGGGGCAGCCACAGGTACTTGCCCCGGCGGCTCGGGGTGCCGATGCGGTGGCCCTTCAGACGGTGCGCGAAGTCGTCGGCGCCCGCGAGGTGGCGGCGCACCGCGCGCGGGTGCAGTACCTCGGCCTCGGCGACGGTCCGGTGGGCGACCCACCGCTCCAGACCGCGCCGGACGACCTCGACCTCGGGCAACTCGGGCATGGGGTCCCCCGTCACAAACCTGTGGATGACCCGAGCGCCCGCCCCCGGGCAGGGGCGGGCGCTCGGGTGCGCTGTGCTGTGCCGGCCGCCGGGTGGGGGCGGCCGGCTCGTCAGCCGTCGACGCTGCTGCCGTCGACGACCGTCTGGGCGGCCTGAGCCGCCGCCGTCTGCGTCGCCTCGGCGTCCTTCGCCGCCTTGGCGCGCTCGTCCGCGGCGGCCCGGATGGACCGCCACGCGGACTCGGCGGCCTGCTGCTCCGCCTCCTTCTTGCTGCGGCCGGTGCCGGTGCCGTACGAGACGCCTCCGACGCGGGCGGCAGCAGTGAAGGTCTTCTCGTGGTCGGGGCCGGTCTCCGTGACCAGGTACTCGGGCACCCCGAGCCCCTCGGTCGCGGTGAGCTCCTGGAGGCTGGTCTTCCAGTCCAGGCCGGCTCCGAGGTTCGAGGACTTCTCGATCAGGGGGTCGAACAGGCGGTGCACCAGCTCCGCCGCCGAGTCCAGGCCCTGGTCGAGATAGACCGCGCCGATCACCGCTTCCAGGGTGTCGGCGAGGATGGACGCCTTGTCCCGGCCGCCCGTGCCCTCTTCACCCCGGCCGAGCCGGATGAAGGAGCCCAGGTCGAGCCCGCGGCCCACCTCGGCGAGCGCACGCGAGTTCACCACCGCGGCCCGCAGTTTGGCCAGCTGGCCTTCAGGCAGGTCGGGGTGGGTGCGGTACAGCGTGTCCGTGACGACCAGGCCGAGCACGGAGTCCCCGAGGAACTCCAGACGCTCGTTGGTCGGCAGACCGCCGTTCTCGTATGCGTACGACCGGTGGGTCAGTGCGCGCACCAGAAGGGCGGACTCGAGCTTGTAGCCGAGCCGCCCTTCCAGAAGCGTGTGGGACGAGGCCTGGTTGTCCGCCGGAGCACTCCCGCTCACACGGGAGGACTTGTTCTTAGGCGTGGACACAGTGCCTCTCACCAGCCGCTCAGACCTCGAGGACCTGGCGCTTGTTGTAAGTGCCGCACGAGGGGCACGCGATGTGCTGCTGCTTGGGCTCGTGGCAGCGCTCGCACGCAACCAGGGTGGGGACCGCAGCCTTCCACTGCGACCGGCGGTGGCGCGTGTTGCTGCGCGACATCTTCCGCTTCGGAACAGCCACGGCTACTTCTCCTGCTTCTCGTCGACGCCCGGTTCGGCGCCGCTCATCTCGTCCTTCTCGCCGTCCTTCATGGTGTCGGCGAGTCCCTGCAATGCCGCCCAACGGATGTCGACGGCGTCGTGGTGGTGGTCCGGGTCGTCCGCCAGCCGTGCGCCGCACTCGGCACACAGACCAGGGCAGTCTTCCTGGCACACCGGCTGCATCGGCAGTGCGAGCACCACCGCATCACGCAGCACGGGCTCGAGGTCGAACAGGCCGTCCTCGAGGAAGAGCCTGTCCTCGTCGTCCTCGGCGTCGTCGCCCGGTTCCGCGGTCACGCGGCCCCGGTCGTCGGCGTCAGGGTACGAGAACATCTCCTGGAACTCCGCTTCGACGTCGAGCTGAAGCGGCTCCAGACACCTTACGCACTCCCCCTCGGCAGCGGCACGGGCGGTGCCTGTGACGAGCACCCCTTCCATGACCGACTCCAGGCGGAGTTCGAGCTCCACCGGGGCGCCTTCCGGCACTCCGATGACTCCCTTGATACCGAAGTCCCTGGGAGCGTCGACCGTGCGGGTCAGGCGCTGTAGCGCACCGGGCCGCCGGCCCAGCTCGTGCGTGTCGAACACGAGGGGGTTGCGGTGGTCGAGGCGGGCGTTCAGGGCCATTCCTGCTTTCGGTCTGCCGAGCTGAGGGGGACGCCGCCCTTCGGTGTTCCCGGGCAGCGTTGATCGCGGACGTACGCGCGACCGAAGAGCCAGGATACTGGACCTTTGCCCGTCGGCCCAATCCGGTGCTCAGCCGTTGCCGCGGCCCTGCTCGTAGGCCCGGAGCTGCTCGGCGCTGATCATGCCGGTGTCGAAGAGGCTGGTCTCGTCCAGGGCGTATCCCTGGTGGCCTTGATGGCTCTGCTGCTCGTGTTGCCCGGGATGGGCCTGGTGCCCCTGCTGGGCCTGGTTCGGGTCGTACGCGGCCTGCTGGGGGTCGTAGCCCTGGTAGGCGTAGGGATCGGCCTGCTGGTAGCCGTACGGGTCCTGCTGGGCCGCGTACGCCTGCTGCGGGTAGCCGCCGTAGGGGTCGGGCTGCTGCTGGAGGGGGGCACCTCCCGCCGGAGCGTAGCCGGAGGTGGCAGAGTAGGCCGGCTGCGGCCGGCCGTAGTCCTGCTGCTGGGCGGGCTGCTCGGCCGGGGGCTTCTCCTCGGCGATGGCGGCCAGCCCGGCGAGGTAGTCGGCGTCACTGGAGTGCTGGACGGTGCCGGTGTCGCCGGCGAGGGCCCCGAGGTCGTCGGTGGCGATCCGGCCGTGCAGCTTCTGCCGGCCGCGGCCGACGGCGTCCAGGGTCTTGGCGAGGACCGCCTCGAAGGCGCCGAGCTTGGCGTCGACGTACTCGTCGGCGGTACGGCGCTGGGTCTCCGGGTCGTGGCTGCGCTCGGGTGCGTCCTCGTCCTCGTAGCCCTGCTCGTCGGTGCCGGGGCCGGTGCCGAGGAGCTTCTCGCGGCCGCGGCCGACGGAACCGAGGGTCTTGGTGAGGACGACCTCGAAGTTGGCGAGCTTGGAGTCGACGTAGTCCTCGGCCTCGGCGCGGATCTCCTCGGCCTCCTGGCGGGCCTCGGCGAGGATCCGGTCGGCCTCGGCCTGGGAGCGGCGGGCGACCTCGGTGTCGGAGATCAGGGAGCCGCGCTCGGCGTGCGCGCTCTGGATGATCCGCTCGGCCTCCTGGCGGGCCTGTTCGACCATCTGCTCGCGGTCGCCGATCAGCTCCTGGGCCTGGGCGAGGGAGCCGGGCAGCGCCGCGCGCACCTCTTCCAGCATGGAGAGCAGTTCGGCGCGGTTGACCACGCACGACGCCGACATGGGCATGGACCGGGCGCCGGAGACCGCGGCGACGATCTCGTCGAGCTTCTTCTGCACGTCCACCGTGTGCTCGCCACTCTCTACAGATGCGTTGGAGACGGACGGGACGACTGTACGGCCAGGGGGATGGCGGGGAACACCGGGTGACGGTCTGTCAGGCTCCGGTGGGACGCCCGGGGCGGGTTCAGTCCTTCCTCAGGCGCTCGGTGAGGGCCTGGAGGACCTCCGCCGGAACCAGGTGGGAGACGTCGCCGCCCCAGGTCGCGACCTCCTTGACCAGGGAGGACGACAGGAAGCTGTAGGTGGGGTTGGTGGGGATGAAGAGGGTCTCCACGCCCGAGAGGCCGTTGTTCATCTGGGCCATCTGCAGCTCGTAGTCGAAGTCGCTGACCGCGCGCAGGCCCTTGACGATGGCGGGGATGTCGCGCTGCTTGCAGAAGTCCACGAGCAGGCCGTGGAAGGCCTCGACGCGGACGTTGCCGTACTCGGCGGTGACCCGGCGGATCAGGTCGATCCGCTCGTCGATCTCGAACAGGCCCTTCTTCGACTGGTTGATCATCACCGCGACGTAGACCTCGTCGTACAGCCTGGAGGCGCGGGAGATGATGTCGAGGTGTCCGTTGGTGATCGGGTCGAACGACCCGGGACATACGGCGCGGCGCACTTGTGATCCCTCGCTCTCCGGTCCGGTCATCGTGCGTCTTCGCACGTAGAGGCGGCGCGACCGTACCAAAACGTTCCCTCGCCGTAGCGACGGGACCGGAGGGCTTCGAAACCCTCGGGCCACCGGAATTCACCGCCTCTGGTGCTGCGCTCCACGGTGACGAGGGCTTCTTCGGCGAGCCACCCTTCCGCGCGGAGTGTGAGCAGGATCTCGCGAAGATCGTCGTCCGTGACGGCGTACGGCGGGTCGAGGAAGACGAGGTCGTAGGGGTCGCCGGGGGGTGTGGTGCGGATGATCTGTTCCGCTTTGCCCGCTCTGACCTCGGCACCGGGGAGGCCGAGGTTCTTCACGTTGTCGCGCACCGTACGGACGGCTTTGGCGTCGGCCTCGACGAGGAGGGTGTGGCCGGCGCCTCGGGAGAGGGCCTCCAGGCCGACGGCTCCTGATCCCGCGTAGAGGTCGAGGACGCGTTCGCCGTCCAAGGGGCCGCCGAGGAGGGATTGCCAGGTGGAGAAGAGGCCTTCCCGGGCGCGGTCCGATGTGGGGCGGGTTCCTGTTCCTGGCGGGACGGCCAGGCGGCGTCCGCCGGCCGTGCCGGCGATCACGCGGGTCATCTGTGGTCCTTGGGTATGGGCGGCTTCAGGTACCAGTGTGGCTGGTCGCGCCCACGCGGCGGTAGCCGCATACGGATTACGGCCCCGCGCCCCCGGGGGGCAACACTGTCACCCCTTTTCCAGGTACTGCTCCCTCTCCTCGTCCAAGAGGGCCTCCAGAGCCGTCCGCAGGGCCGGGAGGTGGGTCAGCTCCGGGTCCCTGGCCACGACGGCTGTCGCCTCCTCTCTGGCCTCCGCGATGATCTCCTCGTCCTCGATGACCGCGAGCATCCTGAGGCTGGTGCGGGCACCCGACTGGGCCTGGCCGAGGACATCGCCCTCTCGGCGTTGTTCCAGGTCGATGCGGGAGAGCTCGAAGCCGTCGAGGGTGGAGGCGACGGCGTTCAGGCGCTGGCGGGCGGCGCTCGCCTCGGGCATCTCGGTGACCAGGAGGCAGAGGCCGGGGGCCGAGCCACGGCCCACGCGGCCACGGAGCTGGTGGAGCTGGGAGACCCCGAAGCGGTCGGCGTCCATGATCACCATGGCGGTGGCGTTCGGGACGTTGACGCCGACCTCGATGACCGTCGTGGCGACCAGGACGTGCGTCTCGCCGGCGGCGAAGCGGCGCATGACGGCGTCTTTGTCGTCGGGGTGCATACGGCCGTGCAGGACCTCGACCCCGAGGCCTCGCAGGGGACCCTTGACCAGCTGGTCGGCCACGTCGAGGACCGCGAGCGGCGGGCGCTTCTCAGCGGCGTCCTCCGGGGACTCCGGCGGCTTCTTCCTGCCGGCCCTCTTCGGGTCGTCCTCCTCGTCGCCGATGCGGGGGCAGACGACGTACGCCTGATGGCCGTTCTCCACCTCCTCGCGGACCCGCTCCCACGCGCGGGCCAGGAAGTGGGGCTTGTCGGCCGCCGGGACGACGTGGCTGGCGATCGGCGAGCGGCCGGCCGGGAGCTGGTCGAGGACGGAGGTCTCCAGGTCGCCGAAGACCGTCATGGCGACCGTGCGCGGAATGGGCGTGGCCGTCATGACCAGGAGGTGCGGGGGCTGTTTGCCCTTGCCGCGCAAGGCGTCGCGCTGCTCGACGCCGAAGCGGTGCTGTTCGTCGACCACGACCAGGCCCAGGTCGTGGAACTGCACCTTGTCCTCGATCAGCGCATGTGTGCCGATGACGATGCCGGCCTCGCCGGTGGCGAGGTCGAGCAGGGCCTGCCGGCGGGCGGCCGCGCCCATGGACCCGGTGAGCAGCACCACCTTGGTGGCCTGGTCGGCCCCGCCCAGCATGCCGCCCTCGGCCAGCTCGCCCATCATCTCGACGATCGACCGGTGGTGCTGCTGGGCGAGCACTTCGGTGGGCGCGAGCATGGCGGCCTGGCCACCGGCGTCGACCACGGCGAGCATGGCGCGCAGGGCGACCATGGTCTTCCCGGATCCGACCTCTCCCTGCAGCAGCCGGTGCATCGGGTGGTCGGTCGCCAGGTCGTCGAAGATCTCCCTGGAGACCCGCCGCTGGCCGTCGGTGAGGGTGAAGGGGAGGCGGGCGTCGAACGCCGTGAGGAGGCCGTCCGGGGCTGGTTCGCGGGGGACCGCGGGAAGCTGGGCGTCCGCGTGGCGGCGGCGGGCCAGGGCGACCTGGAGGACGAAGGCCTCGTCCCATTTGAGGCGGGCGCGTGCCTCCTCGATGTCCGCCTTGGTGTGCGGGCGGTGGATCTTCATGAGCGCCTCGGGGAGGGGGACCAGGCCGCGGCCCCGGCGCAGGGATGCGGGCAGTGGATCGGTGGCCTCCTGGGCCGTGGGCAGGACCGTCTGGAGCGCCTTGCCGATCTTCCAGGACTCCAGCTTGGCGGTGGCCGGGTAGATCGGGATCAGGGCGCCGGCCCAGGTCTCGACGGACTCGGCGGGGTCCTCGGAGTCACCTCGCAGCAACTCGTAGGCCGGGTGGGCGAGTTGGAGGCGGCGGTTGAAGACGGAGACCTTGCCCGCGAACATCGCGCGCGTGCCCGGCAGGAGCTCCTTGTGGGGCTTGTGAACGCCGTTGCCGAAGAAGACCAGTTGGAGGCGGCCGCTGCCGTCCGTGATCGTGACCTCCAGGCGCTGGCCCTTGCCGCGCGGGGCCCTGGCGGAGGCGAAGGTGTGCAGACGGGCGTCGGCGACCTGGGCGACCACCGTGACGTGCTCGTCCATGGGGAGGTCGGCGAGGTGCGTGAGCTGGCCGCGCTCCTCGTATCTGCGCGGGTAGTGGTGGAGCAGGTCGCCGACGGTGCGCAGGCCGAGGTGCTCGGCCATCACCTTCGCGGTGGCGGGGCCGAGCACCGACTTCAGTGGTTGTTGCAGCGGTTCGTGAAGTGCGGGCACGAGATCCATTGCACACCACACCACTGACAATGCCGTAGAGGCCGTGGCGCACGTCGCCGTATACGTCCCGGAAACCCCTGGTCAGGCGGCTGGTTCGGGCCTTAGGATGACGCGCTCCCGGCCTCCTTTCGCGGTCACCGCCTCACCGGGGCCGCCCGACCCCGCGCCGTCGCGAGTCCCCCCACCGGCGCCGTGATGATGGACTCCCAGACCTCACAGGCATCCCAGGCACCCCGTTCACCCCGATCACCTCATACGTTCCAGGTCGACCTGCGTGGTCTGGTGGACCTGCTCTCCCACCACCTCTACTCCAGTCCGAAGGTGTATCTGCGCGAGCTGTTGCAGAACGCCGTGGACGCCATCACCGCCAGACGCACGGCGGAACCCGACGCCCCGGCCCGGGTGCGGTTGTCCGCGCAGGGCGGCACCCTGCGCGTCGAGGACACCGGTGTCGGGCTCACCGAGGCGGACGTGCACGACCTGCTCGCCACGATCGGGCGCAGTTCCAAGCGCGCCGAGGGCCTTCAGGAGGCGCGTTCCGACTTCCTCGGGCAGTTCGGCATCGGCCTGCTGGCCTGTTTCGTCGTCGCCGAGCGGATCCGGGTGGTCAGCCGCAGCGCCCGTACGCCCGGGGCGGCGCCGGTGGAGTGGACGGCGTCCGACGACGGTTCGTACACCGTGCGGACGCTGCCGGACGCCGAGCGGCCCGAACCGGGCACCACCGTGCATCTGGTGGCCCGGGCGGGGGCCGCGGAGTGGCTCACGCCCGAGCGGGTCGAGGCGCTGGCGCGGGACTTCGGGTCGCTGCTGCCGTACGACGTCCGGGTGGGCGACGAGCCGGTCACCGACCTCCCGGCGCCCTGGGACCGCCCGTACCCGGGCCCGGCCGCCCGCCGCGTCGCCCTCGCCCGGCACTGCCACGACCTGTTCGGCTTCACCCCGCTGGACACGATCGACCTGTCCGTGCCGCTGGCCGGCATCCGCGGGGTGGCGTACGTGCTGCCGTCGGCGGTCAGCCCGGCCCAGCGCGCGGGTCACCGGGTGCACCTCAAGGGCATGTTGCTGACCGAGCGGGCCGAACAGCTGCTGCCCGACTGGGCGTTCTTCGTGCGCTGCGTGCTCGACACGGACAGCCTGCGGCCGACGGCCTCGCGCGAGGCGCTGTACGAGGACGAGACGCTGGCCGCCGTACGGGAGGCGCTGGGCGAGCGGATCCGGGCCTGGCTGACCGGTCTGGCCGCCGGTGATCCGGAGCGGCTGGCCGCGTTCCTGGCGGTGCACCACCTGGGTGTGAAGTCCCTGGCCCGGCACGACCGGGAGATGCTGCGCACGATGCTGCCGTGGCTGCCCTTCGAGACGACCGACGGGCGGCTGTCCCTGGAGGAGTTCGCGCAGCGGCACCCGGTGGTGCACTTCACACGGACCGTGGAGGAGTACCGGCAGGTCGCGCCGATCGCGTCCGCGCAGGGCATCGGCGTGATCAACGGCGGCTACACGTACGACAGCGAGCTGGTGGCGGCGCTGCCGTCGGTGCGTCCGGGGACCGTGGTCGCCGAGCTGGACGCGGAGACGGTGACCGCGCATCTGGACGCCGTCGACCCGGCCGAGGAGCTGGCCCTGTCCGGCTTCCTGGCCGCCGCGCGGGCCCGGCTCGACCCGCTGGGCTGCGACGTGGTGCTGCGGGCCTTCCACCCGCTCTCCGTGCCCGCGCTGCACCTCGACGACCGGGACGCCCGGCACGAACAGGCCCGGGCCGACGCCGAGGCGCAGGCCGACGACCTCTGGGCGGGCATCCTCGGCTCCCTGCGCGGCAGCGCGCCACGGGCGCGTCTGGTGCTCAACCACCTCAACCCGCTGGTGCGGCGGATCAGCTCGCTGCACGACCCGGAGCTGATCGGCACCGCCACGGAGTCGCTGTACGGGCAGGCGCTGCTGATGGCGCAGCGGCCGCTCAGGCCCGCCGACTCGGCGCTGCTCAACCGCGCGTTCATCGGCCTCCTGGAATGGGCCACGCACAGCGAGGACGGTCAGGCATGAGTGAGATCACGGACTTCGACGCCTTGCGCCGGGCGATGGCGGAGAACTCCGGGCAGCCGGAGGGTCCGGCCCGTAACGCGCGCGCCGAGGAACTGCTGACCGCCGCCGAGAAGCTGAACATCCCGCTCGCCGTGATCGAGGCGCTCGGACACCAGCTGAAGGTCTACAACTACAGCTCCGAGAAGGGGAAGATGTTCGTCCCCTTCGCGCGTCTGCTGCGCATGTGGGACGAACATCCGGAGGACTTCGACGAGTACGAGACCCACTCGCTGCACTGGGTCTTCAAGTGGGTGTCGTCCGGCATGCTGGACCAGCCGCACATCCCGCTCGCGTCGATCGAGAAGTGGCTCGGCGAGATGGAGCACCGCTACCGGCTCGCCGGGCACTCCGAACGGGCCGTTCGCAGCGCCGAGCACAGCGTGGCCGCGCATGTCGGGGACCTGGCGCGGGCCGAGCGGGCGTATGCCGCGTGGCTGGCCGCCGACCGGGACGGCATGGCCGACTGCCACGCCTGCGAACTGCACGGGCAGGGCTGGTGGCATGCGGAGCGGGGCCGGGACGCGGAGGCGCTCGAGCTGTGGCGGCCGGTGCTGGAGGGCGAGTACGCCTGCGCCCACGAGCCGCACACGGCCCTCGCCTCCTCCCTGGTGCCGCTGCTGCGGCTGGGCCGCCTGGACGAGGCCCGCGCGAACCATCTGCGGGGCTTCCGGCTCGTACGGGCCATGGAGAGCATGCGCGGCGCCTACGCGGAGCACGTGGAGTTCTGCGCGCTGACCGGCAACGAGGCCCGTGGTCTGGAGCTGCTCGCGGAGCGGCCGGCGTACTTCACGGACGACGGGCAGCCGCAGAGCAAGCTGGAGTTCATGAGCGTGGTGGCCCTGCTCATGGACCGCCTGACCGGGCTGGGGCTGGGTGACCGGCGGGTGCCCGGTCCGGCCGGCCGCGAGTGGACCGCCCGGGAGCTGGCCGCACACGCGCGTGCGCAGGCCCTCGCGCTGGCGGCCCGCTTCGACGAACGCAACGGCACGACGTACGTCAGCGAGCGGGCACGCGCGCGGATGGAGCAGCGCCCGTTGGTGGAGCGGCTGCCGCTGGGGGTGCGGTCGGTACGGCCGGTGCCTCCGCCCGCTCCCCCGGTGGTAACGGCCGCCGCGACGGGGCAGCCGGATCTGCCCGCCCTGCTGGCCGAGGCACGGCGGCTGTCGGACAACCTGCGGCCGGGCGCCGTGGAGGCGTGGGCGGCGGTCGCCGAGGCCGCGGAGGGCGTGGAACTGGACCCGCGCGACCGCGCCGAGATCGCCGACCACGAGGCGATGGGCCTCGGCCCGGACGGCGCCGCGCTCTTCGAACGGGCCGCGCGGCTGTACGCGGCGGCGGGCGACCCCGGGGAGGCCCTGGCCGCACGCGCGCGTGCGGCGTACGTACGGGCCCTCGCGGGTGACGTGGACGCGGCGCTCACGGCCGTGTCCGGCCCCTACGACGAGATCCTCGCGCTGTACGCCACCGGCGACACCGGGATACGGCAGACGGCGTCCGTCCTGATGGCACGGGCCAGGATCCTGCTGCGCCGGGCGCACGGGGCCGGGGCCGGGGAGGGCCTCGCGGAGGGTGCCGCCGAGCGCTACGGCACGGAGGCGGTTCTCGGCGAGGCCGAAGCCGCTGTCCGGGAAGTCATCGCCCTTGTCGGCGGGCGGGCCGGCGAGGACGTGCGGCTGGCCGCGCGGGGCGCTGAGGCGCAGGCCATGCTCGCCGAGCTGGCGGGACTGGGCGGGGACCTGGAGACGGCCGCGGGACTGTTCGCCCGGGGCGCGGCGGCGTTCGTCGCGGCGGGGCTGCCGTGGTTCGCGGTGGAGTACGAGGCCCGGCTGGCCTCCCTGGCCCACCACGTCGGCGACATGGCGGAGGCGGAACGTGCCCTGCGGGCGGCCCTGGAGCACGGCGGAGCCCATCTGGAGGCGCCCGGACGGGCCCAGCTGCACCTGCAGCTCGCCGAGTTGGTCGGCGGCCGGGGCGAGGTGGCCGAGGCCGCCCGGCACGCCCTGGAGGCCGCGCACTGGGCCGACGAGGCGGGCGAGGGCGCGACACTGGGCGCCTGGGCCCGGCAGCAGCTCGGCGGGTTCCTGCTGCGGCAGGGACGGTGGGCCGAGGCCGCGGAGGTCCTGGAGTCGGCGCTGCCCGACCTGACCGCCGAGACGCACGGCGACGGGGCGATCGTGCAGACGCAGTGGTGGCTCGGCGACTGCCTGAGCGAACTCGGCGAGCACCGCGCTGCCGCCGAACGCCGTCTCCAGGCCGCCGAGATCGCCCGGCACTGGCCCGAACAGCACGACCACGCGACCCTCGCCCACCTGGCCGGGGAGTCCCTCGGGCAGGCCGGACTGGCCGACGAGGCGGGCCGGGCCTACGCGCGCGCGGGCGATCTGTGGCGTGAACTCGGCAACGTCCAGGGCCTGGTGCGCTCCCTGCGTGCCCGTGCCTGGCTGGCGTTGCGCGCGCAGGACGGGCTGGAGGAGGCACGGGCCCTGATGGCGGACGCGGTCCGGGAGTGCGAGGCGGCACGGGACACGGCGGCCGACGCGGAGTCCCGGCAGCAGTTCGTCGCCGAACTCGGCCACAGCCACCGGCAGTTCGGCGACCTGCTGGCCCGCTCCGGCTCCGACGACGCCGACGACGCCTCGGCCCGGGCCGTGTTCGAGGAGGCCCTGTCCCAAGTGCTGCGGTCCGCCGAGGTGTTCGCCTCCCTCGGCGACGCCGCGCTGCACAGCCGCACCGGCGCCGAGCTCGCCGCGGGCTGGCTGGAGGCCGACCTGGGCCGCCCGGCCGACGCGGTGGCCCGCGCGCGTGCGGTGCTGGCGGCTTACGGCGGACACGACGGGGCGGAGGCCGACGACGGCGACGCGGTACGGGCCCGGCGGGCGGAGGCGGAGCAGATGCTCCGCCTCGCGACGGACGACTGATCGCCGGTCCCGCTCACTCCACGCCGATGAGCAGCACGGCCCCCTGCCGCCCGCCCCGGTACACGACCGTGTCGACGGCGAGGTACCCCTCGCGGACCCGGCCCTCCAGGTGCTCGGCGATGGTGTCGGGAGCCTCGTCGCCGAGCACCAGGGTGACCATCTCGCCACCGGCCGCGAGCATGCGGTCCAGGACGGTCCGGGCGGTGGCCGTGACGTCCGAGCCGATCACGGCCACGTCGCCGTCGATCAGGCCGAGGACGTCGCCGGCCTGGCAGATGCCGGCCATCGTCCAGGCCTGGCGCTCGGCGACGGTGACCTCGGCATAGCGGGTCGCGCCGGCCGCCGAGGTCATCGACACCACGTCCTCGTCGAAACGGCGCTCCGGCTCGTGCACGGCCAGCGCCGCGATGCCCTGGACCGCCGAGCGGGTCGGGATGAGGGCCACGCGGATGCCCTCGGTACGGGCCTGTTCGGCCGCCGCGGCCGCGGTGTGGCGCAGCTCGGCGTCGTTGGGCAGCAGCACGACCTCGCGCGCGTGGGCCCGCCGTACGGCCTGCACGAGCTCCCCGCTCGCGGGCGGCTCCCCGGGGCGTGCGAGCACGGTGGTCGCGCCGGCCTCGGCGTACAGCCCGGCCAGGCCCTCGCCGGGCACCACGGCCACGACGGCACGCTGGGCGGGCTCGCGGGGAGGCCGCTCGGCGCCGGTGGTGTGCACGTCGCCGGCGCCGAAGTGTGTGATGCGGATCCGGTAGGGCCGCCCGGCCTCGATACCGGCCTCGACGGCGGCGCCCGCGTCGTCGACATGGACATGGACGTTCCACAGCCCGTCGCCGCCGACCACGACGAGCGAGTCCCCGAGCACGTCGAGCCGCTCCCGCAACCGCGCCACGGCCGTGTCGTCTGCCTCCAGGAGGTAGATCACCTCGAAGGCGGGGCCGTCCTGGCCGGCCACGGCGGCACCGTCGGCACACTCGCCGAGCGGGCCTCCGGCGGCCGGAGCGAGGGCTTCAGCGGTTTCCCCGCGCGCCTGCGCCCCCACAGGGCCAACCAGGCCCTTGCAGTCCTCATGGCCCCCATGGCCCTCAGCAGCCGCCCCGGCCCGCGGCCTCTCCCCCGTGAACGTCTCCACCAGCGCCCCGAGCACCGCCACCAGCCCTCGCCCACCGGCGTCGACCACCCCGGCGCGCTCTAGGACGGGCAGCTGGCCGGGGGTCGCGGCCAGAGCCGCGCACGCTCCCTCATAGGCCGCCCTGGCCACCGTCCCGCAGTCGCCCTCGGCACCGCAGGCCGCGTCGGCGGCGTCGGCAGCGGCCGAGGCGACCGTGAGGACCGTGCCCTCGACGGGGTGGGCCACGGCCTGCCGTGCGGAGTCGGCCGCGTGCCGCAGGGCCAGCCGCAGGCCCTGGCCGTCGGCGTGCGCGGTGCTGCCGTCGGCGTGCGCGGCCCGCTCGTCGGCATGCCCGGTCTCGTGGCCGGCGAGCACCTGCGACATACCCCGCAGCAACTGGGCCAGGATCGTCCCGGAGTTCCCACGGGCACCGATGAGCGCCCCGTGCGCCATCGCCCGGGCGGCGTCGGCCAGCGTCGGCCCCCCAGGGCCCGACCTCGCCGCATGCCCCGCGAACACGGCCTCGACCGCCGCGGCGGCGGACTCCACGGTCAGATACAGGTTCGTGCCGGTGTCCCCGTCCGCCACGGGATAGACGTTGATCGCGTCGATCTCCTCACGCGCCCGCCCCAGCGTCTCGAGTGCGAGACCGCACCAGGTGCGCACCGCGAGAGCATCGAAGAATGTCTGCGGCACCTGCGCCACCGCGCCTCCCTGAGCTGCTGGACGTGGCACGCAGCGTAGACCCCGGGGCGGTGTCCACCGGAAGTGGGCCGAGGGAGGCCCCCGGCCGACCATGGTAGTTTCGTTCTACGGGCGCAGCCGTTGTATGCTGCTCCGGTTGCCCGATCCAAATCGGGCCATTCCCCTGGCAGCGCCACTCAGATCCTACGACCTGATCCCGGCATGCCGGGATCAACCGTAAGTGCATCTGAAGTCTTTGGAGTGACCCGTGGCTGCCAACTGCGACGTCTGCGGCAAGGGGCCGGGCTTCGGCAACAACATCTCGCACTCGCACCGCCGTACGTCCCGCCGCTGGAACCCGAACATCCAGCGTGTGCGTACCGTGGTGGGCGGGACGCCGAAGCGCGTGAACGCTTGCACCTCGTGCATCAAGGCCGGCAAGGTCTCGCGCTGACGCTCAGCTAGCGCGCGGCCACTGCTGGTTCGCCGTAGAGAGCCGGTCCACCCCTGGTGGACCGGCTTTTTGCCGTGTCCGGAGGCTCAGGAACCGGCCCGGAACCGCCAGCCGTGATCCACCGGCCCGATCCCCCCGCCGAGCGCGAACCCGGCCGCGATCGCCCCGGTGACGTACTCCTTGGCCGCCGCCACCGCCTCCGGCACCGAGTGCCCCTTCGCGAGCTGTGACGCGATGGCGGAGGCGAGCGTGCAGCCCGTGCCGTGGGTGTGCCGGTTGTCGTGCCTCGGCGCCCGCAGCCAGTACTCCTCGGAGCCGTCCGTGAGCAGGTCCACGGCGTCCCCGGACAGGTGACCGCCCTTGATCAGCACCCACCGCGGCCCGTAGCCGAGCACGGCCGCCGCGGCCCGCCGCAGCTGCTCCTCCGACTCGACACGGACACCCGTCAGCTGGGCCACCTCGTCGAGGTTCGGGGTGGCGACCGTGGCCACCGGCAGCAGTTTCGTACGGACGGAGTCCAGCGCCGAGGCGGCGAGCAGGGAGTCGCCGTGCTTGGAGACGCCCACCGGGTCGACGACCGCCGGGGCGTCCGTGCCCGCGATCAACTCGGCGACCGTCTCCACGAGTTCGGCGGAGGCCAGCATGCCGGTCTTGACCGCCTGGACGCCGATGTCGTCGACGACACTGCGGTACTGGGCCCGCACCGCCTCCACCGGCAGCTCCCAAGCCCCCTGCACACCGACGGAGTTCTGCGCGGTCACCGCCGTGAGGACGCTCATGCCGTGCACGCCGAGCGCGAGCATCGTCTTCAGGTCGGCCTGGATGCCGGCGCCGCCGCCCGAGTCGGAGCCCGCCACCGTGAGGACGCCCGGAATCATGACTCCATGTCCCCGAAGTGGTCCCAGCCGCCCTTGCTGGTCCACGGCGCCCCGTCGACCGTCACCTGGGGCAGCGCCGAGGGGTTGAGGACCTCGCCGATGACCTTCCAGCGGGCGGGCAGCTTCACGTCCGGCGGGAACGTCGCCACGATCGCGTGGTCCTCTCCCCCGGTCAGCACCCACTGCATCGGGTCGACGCCGACGGCCTGCCCGATGTCGTTCATCTGGGACGGGATGTCGATCGCGCCGGAGCGGATGTCGATCCGCACCTTGCTGGCCTCGGCGATGTGCCCCAGGTCGGCGATCAGCCCGTCGCTCACGTCGCACATGGCGGTCGCCCCGAGCCCAGCGGCCGCCGGACCCGCGTGGTACGGCGGCTCGGGCCGCCGGTGCGCCTCCACGAACGCCCGCGGCGAACGGAACCCGCGCGACAGCACCGCGTACCCGGCCGCCGACCAGCCCAGCCAGCCGGTCACCGCGACGAGGTCGCCGGGCTGCGCGCCCGCCCGCGTCACCGGCTCCTGGTTGCGCAGATCGCCGAGCGCGGTGATCGACACCATGATCGAGTCGCCGCGTACGACGTCACCGCCGACCACGGCGGCACCGGCCACCTGGCACTCGTCGCGCAGGCCGTCCATCAGCTCGCTCGGCCACGTCACCGGCAGCTCGGCCGGGACGACCAGACCGAGCAGCAGCGCGGTCGGCACGGCGCCCATGGCGGCGATGTCGGCGAGATTCTGCGCCGCCGCCTTGCGGCCCACGTCGTAGGCCGTCGACCAGTCCCGGCGGAAGTGCCGGCCCTCGACCAGGATGTCCGTACTGGCCACGACCCTGCGGTCGGGCGCGGCCACCACGGCGGCGTCGTCGCCGGGGCCGACCCGGACCGCCGGGGTGGTGGTCAGACGGGAGGTGAGCTCCCTGATGAGCCCGAACTCACCGAGCTCACCAACAGTGCCCTTCATTGCCCTTTCTCCCCTTCTGTCCCTGTCCGTGCCCGGTCGCGAGGCCTCTCGGTCCTCGCTACGGTCGAAGTGACCGTCACGTTCTGCCGGACCTGCACCCCGGCGCGCAAGACCCGGCCCCCGCAGGTCTCCCCGCGGCGAGCGGCGACGCGATACCGTGGCGTTCCTTTTCCCCACATGATCCTCGTGGCCGCCCTGGAGGTTCCGTGGTACAGGCGTACATCCTGATCCAGACGGAGGTCGGCAAGGCGTCGACCGTCGCCGAGACGATCAGCAAGATTCCTGGGGTCATCCAGGCCGAGGACGTCACAGGACCGTACGACGTGATCGTGCGGGCCCAGGCCGACACCGTCGACGACCTCGGACGCATGGTGGTCGCCAAGGTCCAGCAAGTGGACGGCATCACCCGCACCCTGACCTGCCCGGTCGTCCATCTGTAGCCCCCGTCTACCCTGTGCCGGTGAACCCTTTCCGTCACCGGCACCGTTCTGTGTTCCGCGTTTTCTTCCGCATGCCCGCTCTCGCGCTGTTGATCACTGCCGCGGGCTGCTCCTCAGCAGACGACAGCGCGTCGGCGGCGGTTCCCAGTCCGGGCGCGAAGGCCACGGAACTGTGCCGGAACCTGGACAAGGTACTGCCAGCGAAGGTGGACGGAGAGCGTCGCGAGGATCCCGAGCCCCCGTCGGCGCTGACGGCGGGCTGGGGCAGCCCGGCGATCATACTTCGCTGTGGTGTGCCGCAGCCGCCCAAGATGGTCGATCCGAAGGTGGCGGACGGGCGGGATCCGGATGCGGTCGCCGGGGGTGTGAACGGGGTCGACTGGCTGATGGAGAAGCAGGACGGCGGGGGGTACCGGTTCACCTCGGCGAACCGTGAGGTCTACGTCGAGGTGACGGTGCCGGAGGGCGTCGACAGCTCCGGGGCCCTGATCGACCTGGCGTCGGCCGTGAAGAAGGCGATCCCCTCGGGGATCGCCTCCTGAAGGCCGTGCTGGGAATGCCGTAACGCCTTGGATGCCGTCCCGGGCCCGGCCTAGCGAAGTCCCGTGGAACGGCGCAGTGCCGCCTGCACCAGACGGTCCACCAGCTCCGGGTAGCTCACCCCGCTCTCCTGCCACATCTTCGGATACATCGAGATGGGCGTGAAGCCGGGCATCGTGTTGATCTCGTTGATCACGAACTCGCCGTCCTCGGTGAGGAAGAAGTCCGCGCGGACCAGGCCCTCGCAGGACGCCGCCTCGAAGGCGTCGACCGCCAGGCGCTGCACCTGAGCCGTCTCCTCCGGGGTCAGCGGCGCCGGCACGATCCCGGGCGTCGAATCGATGTACTTGGCCTCGAAGTCGTAGTACGCGTGCTCCTCCGGGGAGGGGATCTCGGCGGGGACGGAGGCCCGGGGGCCGTCCTCGAACTCCAGGACGCCGCACTCGATCTCGCGGCCCCGCAGCGCCGCCTCCACGAGGATCTTCGGGTCGTGCCGCTGGGCCTCGGCGATCGCCTCGTCGAGTCCGGAGAGGTCGTCGGCCTTGGTGATGCCGATCGACGAACCGGCGCGCGCGGGCTTCACGAACAGCGGCCAGCCGTGCTCGCCGGCGAAGTCGACGATCTTCTTGCGGGCGGCCGGCTCGTCCTGCTGCCACTCGCGGGGCCGGATCACCAGGTACGGGCCCACCTTCAGCCCGAAGGAGGTGAACACCCGCTTCATGTACTCCTTGTCCTGGCCCACGGCCGAGGCGAGCACACCCGAACCGACGTACGGGACGCCGGAGAGCTCCAGGAGGCCCTGGAGGGTGCCGTCCTCGCCGTAGGGGCCGTGCAGCACCGGGAAGACCACGTCGACCTCGCCGAGCGCCTTGGGGACCGATCCGGGCTCGCTGTAGACGACTTCACGGTTGGCCGGGTCGACCGGGAGGATCACTCCGCCCTCGTCGGACTCGGCGAGCAGGTCGACGCTCGGCTGGCGCCGGTCGACGATCGCCATCCGCTCCGGTTCGTCCGCCGTGAGCGCCCAACGGCCGTCCTGGGTGATGCCGATCGGCAGGACGTCGTACTTCGTCCGGTCGATGGCCTTGAGGACGGCGCCGGCGGTGACCACGGAGATCCCGTGTTCGGAGCTGCGCCCGCCGAACACGACGGCCACACGCGGCTTGCGAGGCGGCTGCTCGGGGCTCTGGGGGAGGTTCTCGGTGCTCATATCGCGTTGAGAGTACCCGTTGGTAGGGCCGGGATACAGCGCCCTCGACCCGCGTCGCTCAGCGTCGTTCCGGCTTCGCGCTGCGCGACATCAGCTCCTTGAGGGCCACCACCGGAGGCTTGCCCTCGTGCACGATGCCGACGACCGTCTCCGTGATGGGCATGTCGACGCCGTGCCGACGGGCCAGATCCAGCACCGATTCGCAGGACTTGACGCCCTCGGCGGTCTGCTTGGTGACCGCGATGGTCTCCTGGAGCGTCATGCCCTTGCCGAGGTTGGTGCCGAAGGTGTGGTTGCGGGACAGCGGCGAGGAGCAGGTGGCCACCAGGTCGCCCAGGCCCGCGAGTCCGGAGAAGGTCAGCGGGTCGGCGCCGAGCGCGATGCCGAGCCGCGTGGTCTCGGCGAGACCGCGGGTGATGAGCGAGCCCTTGGCGTTGTCGCCGAGGCCCATGCCGTCCGCGATGCCGACGGCCAGGCCGATGACGTTCTTGACCGCGCCCCCGAGTTCACAGCCGACGACGTCGGTGTTGGTGTACGGGCGGAAGTACGGGGTGTGGCAGGCGGCCTGGAGCCGCTGGGCGACGGCCTCGTCGGTGCAGGCGACCACGGCGGCGGCCGGCATCCGCGCCGCGATCTCGCGGGCCAGGTTGGGTCCGGTGACCACGGCGATGCGGTCCGGGCCCACCTTGGCGACGTCGTCGATGACCTCGCTCATCCGCATCGCGGAGCCGAGTTCGACGCCCTTCATCAGCGACACGAGGACGGTGTCGGGCGCGAGCAGCGGGCTCCACTCGGCGAGGTTGCCGCGCAGGGTCTGCGAGGGGACCGAGAGGACCGTGAAGTCGGCGTCCGCGGCGGCTTCCGCGGGGTCCGTGGTGGCCCGGACGTTCTCCGGGAGTTCCACGCCCGGGAAGTAGTCGGGGTTGGTGCGGGTGGAGTTGATCGCCTCCACGAGCTCCGGGCGGCGCCCCCACAGGGTGACCTCGCACCCGGCGTCGGCGAGCACCATGCCGAAGGCCGTGCCCCACGAACCGGCGCTCAGGACCGCCGCCTTGACCGGCTTGCTCACTTGCCCAGCCCCTCTTCCTGTGCCGACTGTGCCGGCTGTGCCGTGTGCGCCGACTGCACCGGAGACGCCGCCTGCTGCCCGCCCCGCGGTGTCTGTGTCTGCGCCTGGGTGCGGCGCCGCTGTTCGATCCGCTCCCGGCGCGGGTCGTAGGGCGTCTCGGGCGCCTTCTCGCCGCGGATCTCCTCCAGCTGCCGGGTGATCGCGGCCATGATGACCTCGGTGGCCTCCTTCAGCAGCTCCGCGGTCATCTCCCGGTCGTAGAACCGCGAGAGGTCCACCGGCGGTCCGGCGAGCACGCGGTGCGTCTTGCGCGGCAGGAGGTGCGGCTTCTTCGCGTACGGCGGCAGCAGTTCGTTGCAGCCCCACTGGGCGACGGGGATCACCGGGCACTTGGTCTGGAGGGCGACGCGCGCGGCCCCGGTCTTGCCGGTCATGGGCCAGCCCTCCGGGTCCCGGGTGAGGGTGCCCTCGGGGTAGAAGGCGACGCATTCCCCGCGGTCCACGGCGTCGATCGCGGCCCGGAAGGCGCTCAGCGCGTCCGTGCTCTCGCGGTAGACGGGGATCTGCCCGGTGCCGCGCATCGCGGCGCCGACGAATCCCTTCTTGAAAAGCCCGCTCTTCGCGAGGAATCGCGGGACGCGCCCGGTGTTGTACTGAAAGTGCGCGTAAGCGAAGGGGTCGATGTGCGAATTGTGATTCACCGCGGTGATAAATCCACCCTCGGCCGGAATGTGCTCCATTCCGCGCCAGTCCCGCCTGAGCAGAACCACCAGCGGCGGTTTGCAGATCACCGCGGCGAAGCGGTACCAGAAGCCGATTCTGCGGCGGGGCACGCGGACACCTTCCTCTAGGGCCTGAAGCGGGGGCCATGGGGGGCCGCACAAGTGTCGCCCCAGGCCGCCGGTCTGTCGAGAACACCGTACGCCCCGACACGCCGGGCACCGGTGGCCCCGGGTGACAATGACCGCGACAAGAGAGGGACGGAACACCTGTGCAGTGGACCTTGGTCGTACCCCTGAAGCCCCTGGCCCAGGCCAAGAGCAGGCTCGCGGACACCGCGGACGACGGGCTGCGGCCGGACCTGGCGCTCGCCTTCGCCCAGGACACGGTGGCGGCCGCGCTGGCCTGCCCGGCGGTACGGGATGTGGCAGTCGTCACGGACGACGCCCGGGCGGGCCGTGAGCTGTCCGCACTGGGCGCCGCGATCATCCCCGACGAGCCGGGAAGCGGCCTCAACGCCGCCCTCGCACACGCGGCGGGGGCCGTCCGGTCCGCACGTCCCGAAAGTCCGGTGGCCGCGCTGAACGCCGACCTGCCGGCGCTGCGTCCGCCGGAATTGGCCCGGGTACTCGATGCCGCCGCTGAATTCCCGCGCGCTTTTCTCCCGGACGCGGCCGCAATCGGTACGACCCTGCTGGCCGCCGGCCCCGGTCGGCCATTGTTCCCTGCATTCGGTATCGATTCCCGCGCCCGGCACCGCGCGTCCGGGGCCGTGGAACTGTCCCTCGCCGCCGTGGACTCCGTACGCCAGGACGTGGACACCGGCGACGACCTGCGCACCGCGCTGGCCCTGGGGGTCGGCCCTCATACGGCCGCGGCCGCCGCGCGGTTGCTGATACCCGGGCAGTAGGCTGCGGCCATGCAGGCGACCGCGTACACGTACGACCCCGAAAGCCGCAGCGGGCAGGTGCTCCTGGACGACGGCACCCCGGTGCCCTTCGACGCGGCGGCGTTCGACGCCGGCGGTCTGAGGCTGCTGCGCCCGGGGCAGCGGGTGCGGATCGAGGTGGAGGGCGCGAAGGAGGACCTGCGGATCACTCTGGTGACCCTCCAGACCCTCTGACCACTCCATGAACACACCGCGGGCCGGACTCCGTACGGAGTCCGGCCCGGCGCGTGAGTGCCCCTGCGCCCCTACTTCTTGCGGGCGGTGGTCTTCTTCGCGGTGGTCTTGCGCGCCGTCGACTTCTTGGCGGGCGCCTTCTTGGCGGTCGCCTTCTTCGCCGGTGCCTTCTTGGCGGTGGTCTTCTTCGCGGCGGTGGTCTTGGCCGTGGTGGTCTTCTTGGCCGGGGCCTTCTTCGCCGTGGTCTTCTTGGCCGCCGCCGTCTTGGTGGTGGCCTTCTTCGCGGTCGTCTTCTTCGCCGTGGTCTTCTTCGCGGCGGCCGTCTTGCTGGTCGCCTTCTTCGCGGCGGCCTTCTTGACCGTCGCGCCGGCGCCGCCGGTCAGGCTGCCCTTGGGCGCCTTCTTGACGGAGACCTCGCCGCCACGCGGCAGCTTCTTCGAGCCGCTGACCAGGTCCTTGAAGCCCTGGCCCGCGCGGAAGCGCGGAACGGAGGTCTTCTTGACCCGAACCCGCTCGCCCGTCTGGGGGTTACGGGCGTAGCGGGCCGGACGGTCGACCTTCTCGAAGGAACCGAAGCCGGTGACGGAGACCCTCTCACCAGCGACGACCGCGCGGACGATGGCGTCCAGTACATGGTCGACAGCGTCGGCGGCCTGCTGTCGGCCGCCCATCTTGTCGGCAATCGCTTCTACGAGCTGCGCCTTGTTCACGTCTTCCCCTTCGGAGACATCGCCAGAACGAAAGTGTTCAAGCTTTTTCGCACGTTAGGCAGATATATACCGCAAATCAAACACGAAACGGGCTTATCACCCTTGTGCCGCAGCGAACTCGACGGTGTCGTCCGGTTCAGCGTTCCTCGTCGGGGAGACGTCCCTCGTCGAGGTCCGCGGTGAACCGATCCAGCCGCCTTGCCGCGTCGGCGAGATCGTGCTTGGCCGCGGCCGTAATGACCAGCAGCTTCCGGGTCAGCGCCATCCGTACGCCCTCCGGGACTTGCAGTGCGCGCACCCTTGCGTGCGCTTCCTTGAGTTGGTCCGCGACTGCCGCATAGAGCTCGAGTTGGCCGTCGTGTTCCATGCACAGATTGTGCCATCTGGGGCGAGTTGTCGCCTGCGCAGGGGACAACTGCCGCCTCAAACGGCCTTCCGGGCGCACACGGAGGTCACGGCTGTACACCTCGCGTACCCCAACAACCACCGGCATAACGTGGGAAGTTGATGGGCCGGGTCAGGGCGGGCAGGGCCGTTCGGGTGCAGAAACGGCTGTACCCCCGATCGGGCTGATCGGGGGTACGGAGGGGGTGTTGCGGTGGCCGAAAGTCGCCTTGTTCAGGGGCGGCGGATCGTGCTCCGGATCAGACCGGGAGCGTCCGCGGCTTGAACGACGGGCGCTTCGCCTCGTACGCGGCGATGTCCGCCTCGTTCTGGAGCGTGATCGAGATGTCGTCGAGGCCGTTCAGCAGCCGCCAGCGGGCGTTCTCGTCCAGCTCGAAGGAGGCGGTGATGCCCTCGGCGCGGACCTCGCGGGCGACCAGGTCGACGGTGATCTCGGCCTGCGGGTCCTTCTCGGTGAGCTCCCACAGCGCGTCCACGATCTTCTGCTCCAGAACGACCGTGAGCAGGCCGTTCTTGAGCGAGTTGCCGCGGAAGATGTCGGCGAAGCGGGAGGAGATCACGGCCTTGAAGCCGTAGTTCTGCAGCGCCCAGACGGCGTGCTCGCGGGAGGAGCCGGTACCGAAGTCGGGGCCGGCGACCAGGACGGTCGCGCCCTGCCGCTCGGGCTGGTTGAGCACGAACGACGCGTCCTTGCGCCAGGCCTCGAACAGCCCGTCCTCGAACCCGTCCCGCGTGACCTTCTTGAGCCAGTGGGCAGGAATGATCTGGTCGGTGTCGACGTTGCTGCGGCGCAGCGGGACGGCCCGGCCGGTGTGGGTGGTGAAGGCTTCCATGGTTCTCAGACTCCAGCGGGCGTACGGGTGTCGGCGGCGGACAGGTCGGCCGGGGAGGCCAGGTGGCCCAGGACGGCGGTAGCGGCCGCGACCTGCGGCGACACCAGGTGCGTCCGGCCGCCCTTGCCCTGCCGGCCCTCGAAGTTGCGGTTGGAGGTGGACGCGGAGCGCTCGCCCGGGGCCAGCTGGTCGGGGTTCATGCCCAGACACATCGAGCAGCCCGCGTGCCGCCACTCGGCGCCGGCCTCCTTGAAGACGACGTCCAGACCCTCGGAGACGGCCTGGAGACCGACCCGCGCGGAGCCCGGGACGACCAGCATCCGTACGCCGTCGGCGACTTTGCGGCCCTTGAGCAGCTCGGCCGCGGCGCGCAGGTCCTCGATGCGGCCGTTGGTGCAGGAGCCTACGAAGACGGTGTCCACCTTGATGGAGCGCAGCGGCTGACCGGCCTCCAACCCCATGTATTCCAGGGCCTTTTCGGCGGCGTAGCGCTCCGATGCGTCTTCGTACGAAGCAGGGTCGGGGACGGACGCCGAAAGCGGTGCGCCCTGGCCGGGGTTGGTGCCCCAGGTGACGAACGGCGACAGTTCGGCGGCCTCGATGACGACCTCGGCGTCGAACTCGGCGTCCTCGTCCGTCCTCAGCGTCTTCCAGTACTCGACGGCGGCGTCCCAGTCCGCGCCCTCGGGGGCGTGCGGACGGCCCTTGAGGTACGCGAAGGTGGTCTCGTCCGGGGCGATCATGCCCGCGCGGGCGCCGGCCTCGATCGACATGTTGCAGATGGTCATGCGCGCTTCCATCGAGAGCTTCTCGATGGCCTCGCCGCGGTACTCCAGGACGTAGCCCTGGCCGCCGCCGGTGCCGATCTTCGCGATGATCGCCAGGATCAGGTCCTTGGCGGTGACACCCTCGGGCAGTTCGCCGTTGACCGTGATCGCCATGGTCTTCGGGCGGGACATCGGCAGCGTCTGGGTGGCCAGCACGTGCTCCACCTGGGAGGTGCCGATGCCGAACGCCAGCGCGCCGAAGGCGCCGTGCGTGGAGGTGTGGGAGTCGCCGCAGACGACGGTGGTGCCCGGCTGGGTCAGGCCCAGCTGCGGACCGACGACGTGCACGACGCCCTGCTCGACGTCGCCCAGCGGGTGCAGCCGCACGCCGAAGTCGGCGGCGTTCTTGCGCAGCGTCTCCAGCTGGACCCGGGAGACCGGATCCGCGATCGGCTTGTCGATGTCGAGGGTGGGGGTGTTGTGGTCCTCGGTCGCGATGGTGAGGTCGAGGCGCCGCACCTTGCGGCCGCTCTTGCGGAGGCCGTCGAAGGCCTGCGGGCTGGTCACCTCGTGCAGCAGGTGCAGATCGATGAAGAGAAGGTCGGGCTCGCCCTCCGCGCGCCGGACGACATGGTCGTCCCAGACTTTCTCCGCGAGTGTCCTACCCATCGCTGTTCCCTCCGGCCGACGACGATCCGCCGGCCCAACTAGAGATCTTGAGGAGGCGGGCCCGCGCCCCTGCGTTTCCGGGCAACCGCCGCCAGGCCCGTACGTCACGGGCCGCTGTGACTTCGTGTCTTCCAGAGTGGCGGGTTCCACGAGAATTTGAACTTGCGTTTCACAGAGTGAGACGCGAGTATCGTTTCATGGACAACAGTAGCGGCGTCGGCGTTCTGGACAAGGCGGCCCTCGTCCTGAGCGCTCTGGAGTCCGGTCCGGCCACCCTCGCGGGCCTGGTCGGCGCCACCGGACTGGCACGACCCACGGCCCACCGCCTGGCCGTGGCGCTGGAACACCACCGCATGGTGGCGCGCGACATGCAGGGCCGTTTCATTCTCGGCCCTCGCCTGGCGGAACTGGCCGCGGCCGCGGGTGAGGACCGTCTCCTCGCCACCGCGGGCCCGGTGCTCACCCACCTCCGTGACGTCACGGGCGAGAGCGCGCAGCTCTACCGCCGCCAGGGCGACATGCGCATCTGCGTCGCCGCGGCGGAGCGTCTGTCCGGACTGCGGGACACCGTCCCGGTCGGTTCGACGCTCACCATGAAGGCCGGCTCCTCGGCGCAGATCCTGCTGGCCTGGGAGGAGCCGGAGCGGTTGCACCGCGGCCTGCAGGGCGCGCGCTTCACGGCGACGGCCCTGTCGGGCGTACGGCGGCGGGGCTGGGCACAGTCGATCGGTGAGCGCGAGCCGGGGGTGGCGTCCGTTTCCGCGCCGGTGCGGGGGCCGTCCAACCGTGTGGTTGCCGCCGTGTCGGTGTCCGGCCCCATCGAGCGCCTCACGCGGCACCCGGGCCGGATGCACGCCCAGGCCGTGATCGATGCGGCGGGGCGCCTCTCCGAGGCCCTTCGGCGCACGGGCTGAGCGTTTCGGGGAAGGTCGGCCTCAACGCCGCGGCAGGCTTTCCCCGACCAGGCGCCATGGCAGCTCGGGCTTTCATGTCGGCCGCCGGCCCTCAGTGG
>NZ_WWIQ01000061.1:133106-145228 GCF_009862985.1 Streptomyces sp. SID5464
TTGATCGCGCAGTTCCCCGCGCCCCTTCAGGGCGTACACAGAAGGCCCCTCACCGAGGTGAGGGGCCTTCGTCATGTGTACCCCCGACCGGATTCGAACCGGCGCTACCGCCTTGAGAGGGCGGCGTGCTAGGCCGCTACACAACGGGGGCGTGGACTCTGCGTTTCCGCAGGTCCGAGCTGGTCTACCTGGACTCGAACCAAGACTAACTGAACCAGAATCAGTCGTGCTGCCAATTACACCATAGACCAATGTGGTTTAGACCAGTCAGTACCCCCGACCGGATTCGAACCGGCGCTACCGCCTTGAGAGGGCGGCGTGCTAGGCCGCTACACAACGGGGGCCCTAGCAGTCCCGAGATGATCGTCGATCTTTCGGAACCAGTACCCCCGACCGGATTCGAACCGGCGCTACCGCCTTGAGAGGGCGGCGTGCTAGGCCGCTACACAACGGGGGCCCTAGCAGTCCCGAGATGATCGTCGATCTTTCGGAACCAGTACCCCCGACCGGATTCGAACCGGCGCTACCGCCTTGAGAGGGCGGCGTGCTAGGCCGCTACACAACGGGGGCCCTAGCAGTCCCGAGATGATCGTCGATCTTTCGGAACCAGTACCCCCGACCGGATTCGAACCGGCGCTACTGCCTTGAGAGGGCAGCGTGCTAGGCCGCTACACAACGGGGGCTTGCGGATCGGAATCCGCTGGTGCAGATGAGCTCTGCGAGCTGGCCTACCTGGACTCGAACCAAGACTAACTGAACCAGAATCAGTCGTGCTGCCAATTACACCATAGGCCACTGGAACGCAAGCCCCTGAGGGGGATTTTGTTCTAGTACTGCGCCTGGGGCTCCTGCCTTCCGGCCCGCTCCCCGCGGCGCAGGAAGAACATTACCTGAAGGTGGACGGGGCTCCAAAACGACTATCCGTGCCGAGCAGAGACGGCAGTTCGGCGAGGGAGGCGATGCGGTGCGGCCCGACGGGCGGATCGATGGTGGCGTACGCGCCCCCGCGGTCGATCCACACCGACAGCAGCCCGGCGTCGGCGGCACCCCGTCCGTCGATCTCCGGGTGGTCGCCGACGTAGGCGACCTGGTGCGGCGGCAGGCCGAGGGCCTCGCAGGCGGCGAGGAACGCGCGGGCCTCGGGTTTGGAGACGCCGAGCTCGGCCGCGCACAGGATGCTCTCGAAGCGGTCGTGGACGCCGAGGACGCGCAGTTTGCGGTCCTGGACGTGGAGGCTGGAGTTGGACAGCACGGCGTGTCGGTGGCTGGCGGCGAGGGCGTCGAGGACGGGCAGGACGTCCGGGAAGAGGGCCCAGACCGCCTCGTAGTGGGTGATGTACCGCTGGAACCACGCGTCGGCCTCGGCGTCGGTGAGGTCCTGGCCGAGGAACACTCGTACGCGGTCGCGCCGCTGGTCCTCGAAGGTGGCCTCACCGGCCGCGAAGCGCGCCCACTGCACGTCGGTGATCTCCCGCCAGCGGGCGATGGCCTGCTCGACGGTGTCGTAGTCGTCGAGCAGGCCCTCGGCGGTCAGGTGGGCGCTCATGCCGAGGCGGTCGGCGGTGGTGTAGTCGAAGAGGGTGTCGTCGACGTCCCAGACCACGGCGTGGATCCTCATGGTCCGACCGTACCCACTGCCGCGGGTCCTCAGCCCAGGGTGATCGTGCCGGAGAGCGTGAGGTCCGGGCCCTGGCCGTCGCGGGGGTGGGCGGTGAGCCGCCAGGTGAAGGGCCCGGACCCGGCTCCGGCGCCGGTGTCGGTGGTGCCGTCCCAGGCGGGGCGTACGGCGGCCCCGGTGGAGCTGCCGGTCAGCGTGCGGAGGACCGTGCCGGAGCCCGTGGTCAGGGCCAGGGTCCAGGTGGACGGCTTGTTCAGCTGCCAGACCGGTGCCCAGGGCATCGACCTGCCGATCACGGAGGGCGAGTAGACCTGGGCCTCCATCTGCGCGAGCGGTGAGGTGGGGACGCCGCTGGGGACGATCGAGACCTCGCCGTACGTGCCGTTGAGGTAGGCGATGTGACCGCCGAAGCGGTCGACGGCCCAGCGGCCGTTGCTGCCACCGGTGTTCTGGTCGGTGGCCGGCAGTTTCACCAGGGTGCGGGTGGTCGCCGTGCCGGTGTGGAAGTCGGTGAGCAGCAGGTCGTGGGTGGTGCGGTTCTCGCGGAGCAGGAAGCCGTCGGCGAGGCGGGCCGGGCCGTGGTCGGCCGGGACCGTGATCTTCCGGTTGGTGGCGCGGTCGTAGACGCCCGCCGTGCCGCCGCAGGATTAGTACAGCCAGGTGTTGACGGCCTGGATGTCGGTGGGGGTGCAGGGGGCGCCGGTGGCGATGGTGGTGGTCGTCCCGGTCTTGAGGTTGCGGCCGGTGACCACGCCCTGGGTGCTGCCCGGGGTCCACAGTGTCTGGCCCCAGACGGCGGCGGCGGTGCGGTCGCGGGTGAGGGTGGTCTCGCCGCCGGTCGCGGCGCGCGGGAAGTCCACGAGCCGCTGCTTGCCGGAGGCGCCGTTGTAGAGCACGTAGCGGCCGGTGCCGCCGGCGATGCGGCCGCCGGAGTCACCGTCCGTGGGCCCGCTGAGGGTGGTGGTGGTGTCGAGGCCGACGTTGAGGACGGATTCCTGGCCTGCGGAGTTGGTCCACAGGTAGCCGACCCGGCCGTCGCCGAGGGCCTCCAGCTGGGGGCAGGCGGCGTCGCCGGTGAGGCAGGTGGACGCGCCAAGGGCGGGGCTCCGGGGAGTCTGTGCGCCGGTGGGCCGGCCGTCGGCATCCAGCTGGAAGCCGCTGTAGCGCAACGCGCCGCCCGCCGTCGTCGCGCCGTAGAGGAACAACTCGCCGCCCGCGACGGCCAGTCCCTGCACCCCGGTCGAGGCGGCGGGGACCCGGGCCACCTCGGTGGTGGTGAGGCCGCCGCTGTCGGTGGGAGTGATCCGGTGGATGTTCCAGTCGAGGCTGGAGGGGCCTGCGGTGGCCAGCGCTCCGCCGTCCAGGGTCGGGCCGATGCCGCCGAACGACGAGGTGAGCACCGTGCTCTGGGCGCCGGTGACGAGGGAGCGTGCGGTCAGCGCGGGGTCCGTGCCGCCCAGGACGAAGTCCGGGTTGCCGAGAAGGAGCTGGTCGCCGACCACGGCTTCGAGCTGGGCGCCGATCCTGGTGAGGGCGGTGGGCTCGGTGCCGGGTTCGGCGTCCACCCGGATCGCCTTCCAGTCGGCGACGAGCCAGCGGTCGTTGAAGGCGAGCTGCGGGGTGGCCTCGTCGCTGGTGACGTACGTGCGGAACGCGCCGTCGGCGAGGTCGACCAGGCCCACGGACGTCTTGCCGTCCAGCACGTAGACGATCGCGAGGCGGCTGACCGAGCCGCCGGTGCGGTAGACGACGGGCCGGGCGCCCGCGGGGAAGCCGGTGACCGGGGTGTCCACGGTGAGGGTGCCCTCGACGGTGCGCAGCACGTGCAGGGCGCCGGTGCCGTCCATGGTCAGCACGCTCCAGCCCGCGGCGGCCCGGTAGGCCTGGCCGGTGGGGATCGTGACGGTGGCGGTGACGCCCGTGGAGCGGTGTCTCTGGGTGACGGTCTGGCCGTCGCGGGTGTTCACCACGTCGGTACCGCTGGCCAGGTCGTCCGGGCCGGCGTGGGCGGGCGGGACCGTGTCGGGGTAGTCCACGGTGGTGACCGAGGTGGTCCCCGGCCGGTACTGGAAGCCGGACGCGCCGGCCCACGGGTAGTCGACGGTCACGCGCTTCTCGGTGGCGAGCCGCACCGTGCCGACGGGCGCGTCGGCATCGGGCGCCGCCTGCGCCGGTGCGGTCAGCACGGTGCAGGACAGGGCCACGACCCCGCCGACGGCCGCGTGGACAAGTCTTCGTGAACGGCTCATGTTCCCTCCCCGGTACCAGGACACACACGCGCACCGTGTGCACAGGGGGCATCCAATGTCCCCTCCGGGGACGGGAGTTGGCCGGAACGGTGAACTCCGGGTGACGGCTGGGCGGACACGGCGAGGGCGGCGCCCGAACCGGACGCCGCCCTCGTCGGGTGGGTGCTTCGCGTTACGCGGCCAGCTTCGCCAGCGCCGCGTCGATCCGGGCCAGGGTGGTCTCCTTGCCCAGGACCTCCAGGGACTCGAACAGCGGCAGCCCGACCGTGCGGCCGGTGACGGCGACACGGACCGGGGCCTGGGCCTTGCCGAGCTTGAGGCCGTGGGCCTCGCCGGCGGCCAGGACGGCCTCCTTCAGCGACTCGGCGGAGGTCCAGTCGGCCGCCTCCAGCTTCTCGCGGGCGGTGCGCAGCAGGGCGTCCGAGCCCTCCTTCATGGCCTTCGTCCAGCTGGCCTCGTCCGCCACCGGCTCCGGCAGGAACAGGAAGTCGACGTTGTCGGTGATCTCGGAGAGCACCTTGAGGCGGGTCTGGGCGTGCGGGGCGATGGCCTGCCACTTGGCCTCGTCGAAGGCCTCCGGCGCCCAGGGGGCGAACGGCGCCTGGAGCCACGGGCGGCAGCGCTCGGTGAAGTCCTTCACGTCCAGCATGCGGATGTGGTCGCCGTTGATGGCCTCGCACTTCTTGAGGTCGAAGCGCGCCGGGTTGGGGTTCACGTCGGAGATCTCGAACGCGGCGATCATCTCGTCGATGGTGAACACGTCCTGGTCGGCCGAGAGGGACCAGCCGAGCAGGGAGAGGTAGTTGAGCAGGCCCTCGGGGAGGAAACCGCGCTCCCGGTAGAGGTTGAGGGAGGACTGCGGGTCGCGCTTGGAAAGCTTCTTGTTGCCCTCGCCCATCACGTACGGCAGGTGGCCGAAGGACGGGATCTCCTTGGCGATGCCCAGCTCGATCAGCGCCTTGTACAGGGCGATCTGGCGCGGGGTGGAGGAGAGCAGGTCCTCGCCGCGCAGGACGTGGGTGATCTCCATCAGGGCGTCGTCGACCGGGTTGACCAGCGTGTAGAGCGGGGCGCCGTTGGCGCGGACGATGCCGTAGTCCGGGACGTTCTCGGGGGTGAAGGTCAGCTCGCCGCGGACCAGGTCCGTGAAGGTGATCGTCTCGTCGGGCATGCGGAAGCGGACGATGGGCGCACGGCCCTGGGCCTGGTACTCCTCGACCTGCTCGGCGCTCAGGTCACGGCAGTGGCCGTCGTAGCCGGAGGGCTTGCCGGCGGCGCGGGCGGCCTCGCGGCGGGTGTCCAGCTCCTCCTGGGAGCAGTAGCAGCGGTAGGCGTGGCCGGCGTCCAGGAGCTTGGCCGCGACGTCCTTGTACAGGTCCATGCGCTGGGACTGGCGGTACGGCGCGTGCGGGCCGCCGACCTCGGGGCCCTCGTCCCAGTCGAAGCCCAGCCAGCGCATCGAGTCGAGCAGCTGGGTGTACGACTCCTCCGAGTCGCGGGCCGCGTCGGTGTCCTCGATGCGGAAGACCAGGGTGCCCTGGTGGTGCTTGGCGAACGCCCAGTTGAACAGGGCGGTGCGCACCAGGCCCACATGGGGGTTACCGGTGGGCGACGGGCAGAAACGGACGCGTACGGGGGAGCCGGGTGCGCTAGCCACGCTTGACAACCTTGTTGGTGAGAGTGCCGATGCCTTCGATGGTGACGGCGACCTCGTCGCCGACGTTGAGCGGGCCGACCCCAGCCGGGGTGCCCGTGAGGATCACGTCGCCGGGGAGCAGCGTCATGGCCTCGGAGATGTTGACGATCAGGTCCTCGATGGAGTGGATCATCTCGCTGGTGCGGCCCAGCTGGCGCTGCTGGCCGTTGACCGTGAGCTGGATGGTGAGGTCGCTCGCGTCCAGGTCCGTCTCCACCCAGGGGCCGAGCGGGCAGGAGGTGTCGAAGCCCTTGGCCCGGGCCCACTGCTTCTCGCGCTTCTGGACGTCGCGGGCGGTGATGTCGTTGGCGCAGGTGTAGCCGAAGATCACGTCCTTGACGCGCTCGCGCGGGACCTCGCGGCACATCCGGCCGATGACCACGGCCAGCTCGGCCTCGTGGTGCACCTCCGCCGAGAAGGAGGGGTACTGGATCTCGTCGCCGGGGCCGATCACCGAGGTGGACGGCTTGAAGAAGGCGAAGGGGGCGTCGGGCACCTCGTTGCCCAGCTCGCGCGCGTGCTCCGCGTAGTTGCGGCCGAAGGCCACGACCTTGTTGGGCAGCACCGGTGGCAGCAGCCTGACCTTGCCGACCGGCACCTTCGTGCCGGAGAGCTCGAAGTCCGCGAACGGGATGCCCTTGATGATGTCCAGGACGAGCTCGTCCTGCTGCTCGCCCTCGATGGCGCCGAAGGCGACGTTCCCGTCGATGGAGAATCTGGCGATGCGCACGGGATGCTTGGCCCCTTGACTGAAGCGGCTGGAGTCTGACGCTCCAGGCTAACGCGGGGAGGGGTCCGTGCCGCGCGCATTACGAAGGGGCGCCGCCGTCGCCGGTGGCGCCCCTCGATGTTCTTGTCCCGCCGCCGTGAGCATCCGGCGGCCGGTGCGCGTATTACCCGGTGTCACTCCGCGGCAGCGGCGGCCGCGACGGGGACCTCGGTGAGGATGGTGCGCTTGGGGTTGGCAGTCTGGGTGGGGAGTTCGACGCGGTGCTCCGGCTGCTCCGGCGTCTGCAGTTCGTCGGCGTCGTCCAGGTGCGCCAGCGTCGTGCGTCGCGGGTTGGCGATCTTGTGGAACATCGTCGTCGTCTTCACTGTTTACTTGACCCTGTTCTGTGACGGGCGCCGGGAGGGCGCGGAGGACCCTCGTACAGGCGCGGGTTGTCGGTTTTGCCATCTCTGTAAAGCGTCAGGCTAAACATGGGATTCCCGGCGCGATTACGGGGTGGCCATGATCAGCATGTGAGTTTTCTCACGACTCAGGGGGCGAATCGGTCAATCCGGGCTCGTGTCTCACCCCAACGAAACGGACATTGACCCACTGAAGCGCTCATTCCGCTGCTGATCATGGCGACTGGGACACCCGTCGCGCCTCGGCGACTCGCGGGCATACGCCCGAAATGGACTAACTCACTTTCTACGTCCGGTGATTCGTCACTCACGTGGTGTCACCTATGTCACGGCCTGGCCTACGAGCCTTGTTGGAGATCCTGTGCTGTGCTGGAATGCCACGGACCGCCGCAGGATCGAGCCGGCGCACAGGGGGCGCACAGACGCGCCGAGTGGCGGCCAGAAGGGGGAGCCAGCGCCGGTCACTCAAGACCACCACGGGGGCGTACTCAGGGCGTCCCCAGAACGCCGACACCGTGCCCCGCCGTTCACGCGATGGGGCGCCTGGTCCAGAGGTTGCGACGCTAGTGCAGGGACGTTTCAAGAGGGATGGCAGCGCTTCGGCGGAGCCGGAGCCGCACGGCGGGACTGGCCCCAAAACGGGCAGCCCCTCGCCCCAGCACGCCCAGAACCAGGGCCCGGCCGGTGACGGCGGAGGGCGCCCCGGCGCGTCGGCCCCCGCGGGGTCCGCGAGCCCGGCTCCGGCCCTGAAGCCGCCGGCGGGTCCGACGGGCCCCGGCCCGCGAATAGCCCTGCGCAACTGGCGCATCTCGACCCGTCTGGTCTCGCTGCTCGCCCTCCCGGTGGTCGCGGCCACCTCGCTGGGCGCGCTGCGTATCAACCAGTCCATGGACGACATCCAGCAGCTCGACAACATGAAGCTGCTGACGGACATGACCAAGCAGGCCACCGAGCTGTCCGCCGCCCTCCAGGAGGAGCGCGACCAGTCGGCCGGCCCGCTCGCGCACGGCGGCAAGGCGACCGACTTCACGGTCAAGGGTCTTCGCGAGAAGACCGACCGGGCGAGGAAGAACTTCCTCGACAGTTCCGAGGAGATCGACAGCACCAGCAAGGACGGCAACCTCAAGGGCGTCCGCGAGTACCTCGTCCAGCTCGCCGGCGAGCTCGGCGACCTGGAGCAGATCCGCAAGGGCGCCTACGCCTCCGAGGGCAACTCCACGCAGACGATCGAGGCGTACCACCGTCTGATCGAGAACCTGATCGACCTCTCCCAGGACATGGCCGAGGCGACCAGCAACCCGGACATGATCCAGCGCACGCGTGCGCTCGCGGCGTTCTCCTCCGCCAAGGAGTACTCCTCGATCCAGCGCGCGGCCCTGGCGGCGGCGCTGCCCGCGAGCAACACCACGACCGGCAAGCTCTCGCCGAACGACCGGCTCTACGCCGAGTCGGCCCTGGAGAGCCAGAACTCCGAGCTCCGCAGCTTCAAGAGCATCTACGGCGAGGACGCCGCCGCCGAGCTGCTCAAGCCGATCGAGGACGGCGGCAACTCCACGATCAAGGCGACCGACACCTACGCGGGTCGTGCCCTGGTCTCCGCGAGCGGTCTCGCCCAGCAGGACAAGCGGTCCTACCGCGACTGGCTGGACGACAGCTCCACCAAGATCCAGCAGATGAAGAACATCGAGCACACGCTGCTCGAGGAGATGGAACAGAAGGCCCGCGAGCTGCGCAGCGCCACCGAGCGCGACGCGATCATCTCCGGTGCGCTGATCCTCATCGTGCTCGGTGTGTCGCTGGTCGGCGCCTTCGTCGTGGCCCGCTCCATGATCCGCTCGCTGCGCCGCCTGGAGGAGACCGCGACCAAGGTCGCCTCCGACCGTCTGCCCGAGCTGGTCAAGCAGCTGTCCGAGTCCGACCCGCAGGACGTCGACACGTCCGTGGAGTCGGTCGGTGTGCACTCCCGGGACGAGATCGGCCGAGTGGCCGCGGCCTTCGACGACGTGCACCGCGAGGCGGTCCGCCTCGCAGCCGAGCAGGCCCTGCTGCGGGGCAACGTCAACGCGATGTTCACCAACCTCTCGCGCCGCTCCCAGGGCCTCATCCAGCGTCAGCTGTCGCTCATCTCCGAACTGGAGTCCCGCGAGGCCGACCCGGACCAGCTGTCCTCGCTGTTCAAGCTCGACCACCTCGCCACGCGTATGCGCCGTAACGGTGAGAACCTGCTGGTTCTCGCGGGTGAGGAGCCGGGCCGCCGGTGGACCCGTCCGGTCCCGCTGGTCGACGTGCTCCGTGCCGCCGCGTCCGAGGTGGAGCAGTACGAGCGCATCGAGCTGGCCGCCGTGCCGACCACCGAGGTGGCCGGCCGGGTCGTCAACGACCTCGTGCACCTGCTCGCCGAGCTGCTGGAGAACGCGACCTCGTTCTCGTCGCCGCAGACCAAGGTCAAGGTCACCGGTCACGCCCTGCCCGACGGCCGGGTGCTGATCGAGATCCACGACACCGGCATCGGTCTGTCGCCGGAGGACCTCGCCGCGATCAACGAGCGGCTCGCCTCTCCCCCGACGGTGGACGTCTCCGTCTCCCGCCGCATGGGTCTGTTCGTGGTCGGCCGGCTGTCGCAGCGGCACGGCATCCGCATCCAGCTGCGCCCGTCCGACTCCGGTGGCACGACCGCGCTCGTCATGCTGCCCGTCGATGTCGCCCAGGGCGGCAAGAAGCCCCAGCCCAAGCAGGGCGGTCAGCCGCCGGTCGGCGGTGGCGGTCCGGCCGCCGCGCAGGCCGCCGCCGGTGCGGCCGCGGCCCGGCGTGCCGCCGGTGCCGGCCAGGCGGGCGGTGGCGCCCTCGGGCCCGGCGGCTCCGGTGGCCCCGGCTACGGCGGCGGTGCGCCGTCCGGTGGTGGCCGGCTCGGTGCCGGCCAGGGTCCGCGGGCCGCGCTGCCCGGGCGGGACGCGGACGGTGGCCGGCCGGGCGGCGGGCGCGGACCGCAGGGTCCCGACAAGTCCCCGTCGCTGTTCGAGCAGAGTGGTCCGCCCGCGCCCCCGCAGGGCCGCCCGGCTCCCGCCGGTGCCGGGTTCGGGCAGGCGCCCGGTGCTCCGCAGGGACTGCAGGCCGCGGGTACGAACGGGCCGCAGGGCCAGGACGGCTACGGCGGTGGCCGGGGTGCGCAGCGCCCGGGCAACTCCGAGCAGGGCCAGGGCCAGGGTCGTCGGCCGCAGCTGCCGCCGCGCGGCGGTCCGCGGGCCGAGCTGCCCGGCGGCGGTGAATCGCAGCCCCGCGTGCCGAGCTGGAGCGACGAGAACGCCCAGCCGTCGGTGCCGCGTGCCTCGCTGGACACCCCGCGCGGGCACGAGGAGCCGGATGCCTCCCGGACCTCTCCGATGCCTCGGATCGACGACCGGCAGGGCCCGGGCTCGACGGCGGAGATCCCCGCCGTCCCGCGCGACGACGACCGGCAGGGCCCCGGCTCTCCGGCCGACTTCGGCCCGCGCGGCCCCCAGCGCTCGGACCGGTTCGGCCTTCCCGGCACGGACGGCTCGCAGGGCTCGGGCCAGTTCGTCCGCCCGGACGTCTTCGGCCCCCCGGGCGGCCGCCGCGACCCGTCGTCCACGACGGGCCAGTACGCGGCCCCGCAGTCCTACGACAACGGCTCGACCGACCAGTACCCGGCTCAGCGCCAGGACAGCGGCTCGACCGGGCAGTACCCGGCTCCGCAGTCCTACGACAACGGCTCGACCGGGCAGTACCCCGCGCCGCGCCAGGACAACGGCTCCGGCCGGCCCACCCTCCCCGGTCCGGCCACCCCGGCCGACCCCGCGGGCACGGGCCAGTTCGAGCGGCCGCAGGTCAACGGCGCCCGCGGCGGGGCCGACTTCGGCGCCCCGCGTCCGCCCGCCCCGCAGGGACGGCCCACGCGGCAGGAGCCCGAGGCCCTGCCGCCGGCGACCGGTCCGGGCGACGGGCGTACGCCGCTGTACGACACCCTCGAGACCAACTGGTTCCACGGGCAGCAGGAGCAGCAGCAGCCGGCGCAGAGCAACGGCTCCGCTCCGGCCCCGCAGCAGCCGCAGGAGACCGGCGGTCCCCAGCGGTCCGCCTCCGCCGGCTGGCGCAGCTCGCCGAACGACGACCTCGTCCGCCAGGCCGAGCGCGTCCGCCAGCCCGCGGCCGGCGGTGTCACCACCTCCGGCCTGCCGCGCCGGGTGCCCCGGGCGAACCTCGTTCCGGGCACGGCGCAGCAGCAGCCCCAGCAGAGCGGTCCGCAGATCTCGCGTGCCCCCGATGACGTACGCGGTCGGCTGACCAATCTCCGCCGCGGTATTGCACAGGGTCGTCAGGCCGGGTCCACCCAGACCGGCAGCTTCCCTCGGCCCTCTCACCAGCAGGAGCGTTAGTTGAGTCCGATGAGCCAGGCGGCACAGAACCTCAACTGGTTGATCACCAACTTCGTGGACAACACCCCCGGGGTGTCCCACACCGTCGTCGTGTCCGCCGACGGTCTCCTCCTGGCGCTGTCGGAGGGCTTTCCGCGCGACCGCGCGGACCAGCTCGCGGCCGTCGCCTCCGGTCTGACGTCCCTGACGGCAGGCGCCTCCCGGATCTTCGAGGGGGGCGACGTCGCGCAGACGGTCGTGGAGATGGAGCGGGGATTCATGTTCCTCATGTCCATCTCGGACGGCTCGTCGCTGGCCGTCCTCGCTCACCCCGACTGTGACATCGGCCTCGTCGGCTACGAGATGGCGCTCCTGGTCGACCGCGCGGGCGCGGTCCTCACCCCCGACCTGCGAGCTGAGCTCCAAGGCAGTCTGCTCCATTGATCGGCCCCGGCACCACCCGTCTCACCACATCACCGTCCGGCCGCCACACACCCCCCACAGGCCTCGTCAGACGGCTCGACTGAACCGACTTGCTGTCCCGCCCGGAGGACCCATGACCCCGCCCCCCGCCTCTCATGATCCGTACGCGGAGCCGTACGAGGACGAGGGCGACCAGCCGCTGGTACGGCCGTACGCCATGACCGGCGGCCGGACCCGGCCGCGTTACCAGTTGGCCATCGAGGCACTGATCAGTACGACCGCCGACCCCGCGGCGCTCATGGGGCTGCTCCCGGAGCACCAGCGCATCTGCCACCTGTGCCGTGAGGTGAAGTCGGTCGCCGAGGTCTCGGCGCTGCTCAACATGCCGCTCGGTGTGGCCCGGATCCTGGTCGCGGACCTCGCGGAGGCCGGTCTCGTCGCGATCCACCAGCCGGGCGGCGACGAGGCCACCGGCGCGCCGGACGTGACACTGCTCGAAAGGGTGCTCAGTGGACTTCGCAAGCTCTGACGCGGGTCGCTCCACCACCTCCGCGAAGATCGTGGTGGCGGGCGGCTTCGGTGTCGGCAAGACCACGTTCGTCGGTGCCGTCTCGGAGATCAACCCGTTGCGT
>NZ_WWIQ01000061.1:145270-150630 GCF_009862985.1 Streptomyces sp. SID5464
TGCCGTCGTCCTGGTGGACACCCGCCGTCTCGCCGACTGCTTCCCGGCCGTCGACTACTTCGAGAACAGCGGCCTGCCCTTCGTCATCGCCCTCAACGGCTTCGACGGTCAGCAGCCCTACACCCCCGATGAGGTGCGGGAAGCCCTCCAGATCGGCCCCGACACCCCCATCATCACGACGGACGCCCGGCACCGGTCCGACGCGAAGAGTGCGCTGATCACGCTGGTCGAGCACGCTCTGATGGCACGGCTGAGGTAGCACCCAATTCGGAAGCACCATACGGCAGTTGTCGTAGATGTACCGGAGCCGACTGTGTCCTTTGACACGGTCGGCCAAGGTGTTCATAACGTTTCGGCAGAGGAATCCGGTGGTACGGCCACGCGTCGCGCACATCCGGTCTCGCTGCGCGCACAATCGCCCCGCCTTTTGGCGGGGCTCGCTCTTTATGACCGTTTTATCTGGGGCTTACATCCCTCGGAATCCCCACCCCGGACTGTTTGGAAGAGCGCAGGTCGTCGTGCTGGAATGCCTGAACTGCCCAATAGTCAATGGCGCACACGTCAGTCGATGGCGTACCGGGCTCTGAGAAACTGCGGCACAACGTTGGTGCCGACCGCCGAGAGGTTGTTGGTCGAGTGAGGCGAAGCAAGAACAGTCCCGAGCCGTCGGCCCGGGGCAACTTCACCCCGCCGCCGCGCACAGCGGCGCCCGCCCCCGTGCCCGGTTCGGAGCCGACGGCCGCGCCCGCCCAGAGCGGCGGCCGTCTCTCCCCGCGCAACTGGCGTGTGGCGACCAGGCTCAACGCGATCCTGCTCATACCCGTGCTGGTCGGCCTCGTCATGGGCGGCTTCCAGGTGAAGAGCTCGATCGACACCTGGCAGGAGGCCGAGGACGCGGAGAACACCGCGCGTCTGGTGCGGGCCTCCCTGCTGTACGCCAACGCCCTGTACAACGAGCGCGACACCTCCGCGGCGCCCCTGCTGAAGGGCAGCGCCCAGACCGCCCAGGACAAGGCGACCGTCGCCCAGGTCCGCAAGGCCACCGACGAGGCGGCCGACGCCTTCGACGCCGCGGCCCAGAACATGCCGGCCAAGCCCGGCCTGGAGCGCCGTCTGAAGCTGTTCCGCGAGGCGGAGCCGAAGCTCCAGACGCTGCGCCAGGTCGCGTACACCTCCAAGCTCAAGGGCGTGCAGACCGAAGAGGGCTACGTCGAGGTCGCCCACCCGCTGACGGAGTTCGCCAACGAGCTGGGCCTCGGCACCGGCAACATCACCAGCTACGGCCGGACCGTCTACGCCATCGAGCTCACCAAGGCGGCCCTGTCGCTGCAGCGCTCCATCGGCATGCACATCCTGACCAAGCCGGGCCCGGACGAGGGCAACCTGGCCAGTCAGCGCATCGCCCTGTCCTCGTACGCCTACCTCGAGCGCATCGCCGTCGAGGAGTACATCGGCGGCGGTACCGAGGAGGACGCGGCCAAGCTCAAGGCGGCCGAGGCGAAGATCAGGACCGACGGCGCCGCGCTGGCCCGGGAGGCCAAGGCCAAGAACCCGGACTACGTCGCCCCGCCGTCCAAGCCGGAGACGATGGTCTCCGCCGTCGCGACGCTGCAGACCACGGACCCGAGCGCCCGTGCCGCCCTCGCCGAGAGGGGCATCACCGCCGAGAACTGGTGGGCGGTCAACACGCTCAAGTTCAACGCCTACGAGAAGATCGAGGCGGACATGGCCGACAAGGCCGTGAGCGAAGCCTCCGACATCGCCGACGACGCCCAGCGCGACGCCTACATCACCGGTGCCGCCGTCGTGGTCGCGCTGCTCCTGGCCTTCATCCTGGCCGGCGCGGTGGCCCGCCAGATGAGCCGCTCGATGCGCCAGCTGCGCAACGCCGCCTTCGGCATCGCCGAGCAGCGCCTGCCGATGCTCGTCGACCAGCTCTCCCGCACCGACCCCGGACGCGTCGACACCCGCGTCCAGGCCATCCCGATCACCACCACGGACGAGATCGGCGAGGTCGCCCGCGCCTTCGACCAGGTCCACCGCGAGGCCGTCCGGCTCGCCGCCGAGCAGGCGCTGCTGCGGGGCAACATCAACGCGATCTTCACCAACCTCTCGCGCCGCAACCAGTCGCTGATCGAGGGCCAGCTGACCCTGATCACCGACCTGGAGAACAACGAGGCCGACCCGGACCAGCTGGAGAACCTCTTCAAGCTGGACCACCTCGCGACCCGTATGCGCCGCAACGGCGAGAACCTCCTCGTCCTCGCCGGTGAGGAGCCCGGCCGCCGCTGGGACCAGCCGGTCCCGCTGGTCGACGTGCTGCGCGCCGCCTCCTCCGAGGTGGAGCAGTACGAGCGCATCGAGCTGTCGGGCGTCCCCGAGGCCGAGATCCACGGCCGGGCCGTGACCGACCTCGTGCACCTGCTCGCCGAGCTGCTGGAGAACGCGACGACGTTCTCCTCCCCGCAGACCAAGGTCCGTGTGACCGCCACCCGTCTCCCCGACGGCCGGGTCATGATCGAGATCCACGACAAGGGCATCGGCCTGACCGCCGAGGACTTCGCGGACATCAACCACAAGCTGGCCAACCCGCCGACCGTGGACGCCGCGATCTCGCAGCGCATGGGCCTGTTCGTGGTCGGCCGGCTGTCCGACCGGCACGGCATCCGCGTCCAGCTGCGCCCCTCGGGCGAGCAGGCCGGCACGACCTCGCTGGTCATGCTGCCCGACGCGATCACCCACGGTGGTGGCGGCGAGCAGCACGTGGACCGTGACGAGTTCACCGTCTCGCAGATCATCCCCGAGCAGAACTTCGGCGGCGGCGAGAACTTCAGCCAGCAGCCCATGCGCACGGCGGCGGAGCTCGGCTTCGACGACAGCCGCTACGCCGACGTCCCCGACGACATACGCGAGCTGGACCCCGTCGGCCGCTCCCTGATGCGTGAGGAGCGCCGGGCGGCCCTGGAGGCCCAGTCGCACGGGCAGCCCGCCCTGCCCGGCCAGAACGCCCAGGAACAGGCCGAGACGTCCGGGTACGCCGAGGAGTTCCACGGCCGGCAGGGCTACGACACCGGCCAGGGCTACGACACCGGCCAGACCGGATACCCCGACCAGCCCGCCGCGTACGACCGTCAGGCACCGTACGAGGAGCAGCAGCGGGCGTCGTACGAGGAGCAGCGGCAGACGGCTTACGAGGAGCCGCAGCGGGGCGCGTACGACGAGCAGTACTACGCGCCGAACGGCGGTCTGCCGCAGAACGACACCTTCTCGCCGAACGGCGGCTACCCGGACCCCTCCTCCTATGCGGAGCCGGCGCAGGAGGAGCACTCGGCGCCGGGCTCGGGCGGGCCCGGCAGCTTCCCCGCCTTCGAGCAGCGGCGCCACCAGGACGACTGGCCGCAGCAGGACGGTTACCAGAACGGCTACCCGAGCCAGTACCCTTCTCAGGCCCAGGAAACGGAATCCGCGCAGGCCGCTGACGCGAGTGAGCAGGACCGCGTAGGCTTCGACCGTCCGGGACCGGCCCACTCCGCCGCACCCTCGCTGACCGACGCCGGGCTTCCCCGCCGCGGGTCCGCCGCGAACGGTGCGAACGGCGCGGGCGGCGCCCGGCACGCGAGCCAGGAGCCTCCGGCCTCGGCCTCCACCCCGGAGAGCAACGGCGACAGCGACTGGCGCTCGGCGAACGACGAGCGGTGGCAGCAGGCCTCGCAGCTCCGGAAGCCCAAGGCGGGCGGGGTCACCTCCTCCGGCCTGCCGAGGCGGGTGCCCAAGGCCAACCTGATCGAGGGTTCCGCCGAGAGCACTCCCCAGGGAGGCCCACAGGTCTCCCGCGCCCCGGAGGACGTCCGGGGCAGGCTGAGCAACCTGCGTCGCGGCGTACAGCGCGGACGCAACGCAGGCAGTGAAACGAACGGCCAGGGCTTCGGTCCTGACAGCACCTACAACCAGGAGCGTTAGTGTGAGCCCGATGAGCCAGGCGGCACAGAACCTCAACTGGTTGATCACCAACTTCGTGGACAACACCCCGGGGGTGTCCCACACGGTGGTGGTCTCCGCCGACGGACTCCTTCTGGCGATGTCCGAAGGCTTCCCCCGCGACCGCGCCGACCAGCTCGCGGCCGTCGCCTCCGGTCTGACGTCCCTGACGGCAGGCGCCTCCCGGATCTTCGAGGGCGGAAGCGTCAATCAGACGGTTGTGGAGATGGAGCGGGGATTCCTGTTCATCATGTCCATCTCCGACGGCTCGTCGCTCGCGGTTCTCGCACATCCGGAGGCGGACATCGGCCTCATCGGATACGAGATGGCGCTGCTGGTTGACCGAGCCGGTACGGTCCTGACACCGGACCTTCGCGCGGAGCTCCAGGGGAGCCTGCTCAACTAACAGACGGACGGTGCGTTTTGGCGTCCCGTGGCCGTAAGGTTTCGGGACGCGGCTCCACAGCGATGGGTGCCAGGCACAGTCGGAGGAGGAGAAAGTGGCAACACCCCCAGGCGGTTCGTCTTCGGGCAACTGGTCGTACGGCCCTGCCCAGGGCCAGGGCGACGGTGGGCAGAACCCGAACCGTTACAACTTCCCCTCCGCACCGAGCCACCGGCAGCCGTACGCGCCACAGGGCCCCGGCCCGTCGCCGTACGACCAGCCGCCGGCCCCGCGCATCCAGCCCGTGCAGCCGCAGCGCCGCACCCCAGAGCCGGCGCCCGCAGGGGCGTCGAACAACCCGCTGGTGCGTCCGTACGCCATGACCGGTGGCCGGACCCGCCCGCGTTACCAGCTCGCCATCGAGGCGCTGGTGCACACCACTGCGCAGCCGCACCAGATGCAGGGCCAGTTGCCCGAGCATCAGCGGATCTGCAACCTCTGCCGGGAAATCAAGTCGGTCGCCGAGATCTCGGCGCTCCTCACGATCCCCCTCGGCGTGGCCAGGATCCTCGTCGCCGACTTGGCGGAGGCGGGACTGGTCGCCATCCATCAGCCCGGCGGCGACGAGAACGCCGGCGGCCAGCCAGACGTGACACTGCTCGAAAGGGTGCTCAGTGGACTTCGCAAGCTCTAGCGGCGGTCCTTCCCGCTCCACCACCTCGGCGAAGATCGTGGTGGCGGGTGGCTTCGGCGTGGGCAAGACCACGTTCGTCGGGGCCGTCTCGGAGATCAACCCGCTGCGTACCGAGGCCGTCATGACGTCAGCTTCGGCCGGCATCGACGACCTCACCCACACCGGGGACAAGACCACCACGACGGTCGCCATGGACTTCGGCCGTATCACCCTGGACCAGGACCTGATCCTGTACCTGTTCGGTACGCCGGGACAGGACCGCTTCTGGTTCATGTGGGACGACCTGGTGCGCGGCGCCATCGG
>NZ_WWIQ01000061.1:150828-166743 GCF_009862985.1 Streptomyces sp. SID5464
GACCGCTTCTGGTTCATGTGGGACGACCTGGTGCGCGGCGCCATCGGCGCGATCGTGCTGGTCGACACGAGGCGTCTCGCCGACTGCTTCCCGGCCGTCGACTACTTCGAGAACAGCGGCCTGCCGTTCGTGATCGCGCTGAACGGCTTCGACGGCCAGCAGCCGTACACGCCGGACGAGGTCCGCGAAGCCCTCCAGATCGGCCCCGACACGCCGATCATCACGACGGACGCCCGCCACCGCGCGGACGCGAAGTCGGCGCTGATCACGCTGGTCGAGCACGCGCTGATGGCCCGCCTGCGGTAATCGGCACGTTCGCCTCGCGGCCCCCGTTCCTCCTGTGGGAGGAGTGGGGGCCGCAGGTGTTTCACGGAAGGGGGGCGCGATGGCGGCGGCGTTGCGGCTGGGCACGACCGTGGCGAAGACGGCGGCCGACCTGTGGCTGGGCGGCAGGCGGCGGCAGCAGGAGCGGCATCTGTCGTTGGCGGAGCTCTCACCGACGCCGTCTTCGACCGGCTGGAGCCGTATCTGGAGCACGAGATCCGGGGGCTGGACGAGTCCGGCAGGCAGGCCGTGATCCCGAGGCGGAGTCCCGGCTGTACGAGGTGCTGTTCGCCGAGTGCGGCGAGCACTACGTGCGGATCGTGCGGAGCCTGCCGGTGTTCGAGGAACGGGCGGCGGCCGAGCTGCTGGCCCGGACGGTCACGCTCGGCGCGGAGGTGGCCCGGCTCCTGGAGCGGCTGCCGGACGGCTCCCTGCTCGCGCCGCTGCCTGCCGGATCTCCGCGAGCTGCGCCTCGGCCCGCAGGTGAACTACCTCAGCCTGCTCGAATTCGACGCCTCCCTCGACTTCCGCTGACAGCGACGGCCCCGCCCTCCCGGAGGAGAACGGGGCCGTCAGCGCGTTGGAAGGGTCAGCGCCAGCTGTGCGGGGCCCTGAAGCCCGGCTCGCGTTCCAGGCGGCGCCAGCCTGCCTTGATGCGGCCTCGGTGGGCCGGGGTCGGGTCCGTGGGGCGGGCGGCGGCGCGCGCCAGGAGGATCGCCGTGATGGCGGCGACTTCCTCGGGCTCGGCGTGGCCCTTCTCGACGCGGATGTCAGGGATGTCCATGGGTCTCAGTCTCCGTGGATGAGATGTCCGCCAGGTTACTGCGGAGGGTTGCCGTGCTTGCGGGAGGGCAGGTCGGCGTGCTTGGTCTGGAGCATCGCGAGGGACTTGATCAGCACCTCGCGGGTTTCCGCGGGGTCGATGACGTCGTCGACCAGGCCGCGCTCCGCCGCGTAGTAGGGGTGCATCAGCTCGGACTTGTACTCCTTGACCATGCGGGCCCGCATGGCCTCGGGGTCCTCGGCGTCGGCGATCTGGCGGCGGAAGATGACGTTGGCCGCACCCTCCGCGCCCATGACGGCGATCTCGTTGGTCGGCCAGGCGTAGGTGAGGTCCGCGCCGATGGACTGGCTGTCCATGACGATGTACGCACCTCCGTAGGCCTTGCGCAGGATCAGCGAGATCCTCGGCACGGTCGCGTTGCAGTAGGCGTAGAGGAGCTTCGCGCCGTGGCGGATGATGCCACCGTGCTCCTGGTCGACGCCCGGGAGGAAGCCGGGGACGTCCAGAAGAGTGACGATCGGGATGTTGAAGGCGTCGCACATCTGGACGAAGCGGGCCGCCTTCTCGGAGGCCTCGATGTCCAGGACACCGGCGAGCACCTGCGGCTGGTTGGCGATGATGCCGACGACCTGGCCGTCCATCCGGCCCAGCGCGCAGATGATGTTGCGGGCCCAGCGCTCGTGGACCTCCAGGTAGTCGCCGTCGTCGACGATCTCCTCGATGACCTTGGCCATGTCGTACGGCCGGTTGCCGTCCGCCGGGACCAGGTCCAGGAGGACGTCGCTGCGGCGGTCGGCGGGGTCCGTCGACTCGGCGCGGGGCGGGTTCTCGCGGTTGTTCTGCGGGAGGAGGGACAGCAGGTAGCGGACCTCGGCGATGCAGGTCTCTTCGTCGTCGTAGGCGAAGTGGCAGACGCCGGACGTCTCGGCGTGGACGTCCGCGCCGCCGAGGCCGTTCTGGGTGATCTCCTCGCCGGTGACCGCCTTGACGACGTCGGGGCCGGTGATGAACATCTGCGAGGTGTCACGGACCATGAAGACGAAGTCGGTCAGGGCCGGGCTGTAGGCCGCGCCGCCCGCGCACGGGCCGAGCATCACCGAGATCTGCGGGATGACTCCGCTCGCCCTGGTGTTGCGCTGGAAGATGCCGCCGTAACCGGCGAGCGCGGAGACGCCCTCCTGGATGCGGGCGCCCGCGCCGTCGTTCAGGGAAACCAGGGGCGCACCGGCCGCGATGGCCATGTCCATGATCTTGTGGATCTTCGTGGCGTGGGCCTCGCCCAGCGCACCGCCGAAGATGCGGAAGTCATGGGCGTAGACGAAGACCGTCCGGCCCTCCACCGTGCCCCAGCCGGTGATCACACCGTCGGTGTACGGCTTCTTGGCCTCCAGGCCGAAGCCGGTGGCCCGGTGCCGGCGCAGCTGCTCGACCTCGCGGAAGGAGTCCGGGTCGAGGAGGAGTTCGATGCGCTCCCGCGCGGTCAGCTTGCCCTTGGCGTGCTGCGCCTCGGTCGCCTTCTCGCTCGGTCCGGCCACCGCCTGCGCACGGATCTCGTGCAGTTCGGCCACGCGTCCGCGCGCGTCGGTCGGCTCACCCGGCGCCTCATCCAAAACGGTCATGTAGCGACCTTACGAAGCCAACCAAGGAATGCGGGCCGTCGACTCCTCACAGTCTCCGGCGTGTTTTCCTGGTACCCCTGAACAGAACCATGGCGGGGTGCAGCCCTTCTGACTGCTCAGAGGGCGGGTTGCTTGTAGGGGTCCGACAAAGCCGTCAGGCGAGAGTCACCTCACAGACGTGGGTGGCGCATGCCTCCCCGGGGGTGACGCGCACCCGCAGCCGGTGGCCTGTGGAGAGTACGTCGACCGTCTCGTCCGTGTGGGTGACCCGGCGGACGGGGCGGTTCCAGGTGATCTCCAGCGGTTGCCCCGTGCGGGGCGGTTCGCTCACGCAGAGGGTAGCCGTACGGCCCCGGCGGACGGTCAGCACGCTCGCGCCGGCGGATGCGGTGAGCGGGCCCGCCGTGCCGGCGCGCCAGAAGTTCGCGGCGGTCAGGCCGAGCGAGGGCACGCCGACCGCCTGACGGCCGGCGTCGTTGGCGAGGACCGACATCCAGTGACGGTCGGCGGCGCGGCGCGCGACCGCGCGGCGGGACGCGCCGGGCATGAGGACGTAGGCGTACGTGGCGTCCTCCGGGTCGGTGCCGTGGTCGATCCAGAGGGTCTGCCAGCGGCGGGTGCGCCGCTCCCTCGTACCGCCGGTGTTGATGTCGGACCAGGCGCCGGTGCGGTCCTCGCGCAGCGCCTTCGGCTCGCCGTCGAGCAGGATCCAGCCGCCGTGGTCCTCCAGGTGGGCCCAGTCCGGGCCCCGTACGAAGGTCTGGGTGCCGTTCTCGCCGAGGTTGCGGTTGTCGACGACCGTCTCCACCGGGACGCCGTCGGCGCAGCTGATCCCGGCGCCCAGGCAAATCACCGCGTCCGCGACGAAGAACCAGGACTTGCGGGCCTGGAGCGTGGAGCCGAGGCCCTTGAGGTGCTGGCCGAGCGCGGCGTACTCGCCGTCGGTGGTGCCGCCGACCCAGCGCGCGTCCGGGCGGGCCGTGCCCCACTCGCCGCCTTCCCGGTCGGCGAGGCGCTTGGTGGAGACGGTGGTGCCGGGCAGGCGGTACCAGTCCACGGTCGGCCAGAACCAGTCCGTGTACTGGTCGCTCGCGCCGGCCCACCAGGAGACCATCCCGGCGCCCGTGTGCCAGCCGCGCGGGTTCTCGCCGTTGCCGCACTCGTAGTGGGCGATGCGGTCGCTGGCCATGGCGAGGTTCACGGTGAAGCCGGGGCGGCGGTGGACGGCGCGGTCCATGGCGGCGAAGAGGCGGTGGCCGGTGGGTTCGGGTGCGGCCGGCCCGGGCGAGGCGGCGATCGCGTGCAGCCGGGCCAGGTCGGCGACGCCGAACTGGCGTGCCGTCAGGACCGGGGTGACGGTGTCCCGTTCGATCCAGCCCTTGACACGGGCGTGCCAGCGGTCGCGTTCCGCCGGGCTCGCCCCGGCCGCGAGGAGCGCGATGGCCGCGATGAGCTGCCGGCCGTGGAAGTGGTCGCTGCGCATGACCTTGCGGTCGTCCGAGGCCAGGAGTCCGCGGCTGATGGCGCGGCCGTTGACGCTGTCCATGACGAGCCCGTCGAGGATGAGCGGTGCGTAGGCGTGCTCGACGCTGTCGAGGACGATCTGCCGGTTCGGGTCGGTGACCTCCCAGTCGGATCCGGCGAGCAGGGCGAAGAGGCGGCCCAGGCCGTCGAGCACGACCTGGCCGTAGGTGCCCGAGTAGGCGACCCAGCTGTGCTGGACGAAGGAGCCGTCGGCGTAGAGGCCGTCGCCCCGGGTGACGTACGCGAAGACCGGGGAGAGCGCGTCGCGGGCGAGGGCGATCTTGGCCGGGTCGCGGCCCAGGACGCCGCGCAGGGCGACGGAGCGGCACAGGTCGACCCGGTTGGCACCGGTGGACGTGCCGGAGTAGTCGCCGAGGGCCGAGTCGGGCACGAAGTGGTCGACGGCGGCGCAGACGGCCCGGATCCGGGCGTCGCCCAGCTGGTCGTACAGGGCGGCCGTGATGTCGGTGAGCAGGCGCGGGCTGCCGATCTGCCATTCCCACCAGTTGCCGTAGCGGGTGGTGGCGGGGTTGTAGACCGTGGCGGAGAGGTGGTCGAGGCCGCGCAGGACGCCGGTGAGGAGGTCCGGGTCGGCGGTCGAGCCGGTGCCCTGCTGGACGTAGGCCTGGGTCATGGTCCACAGGCGGCTGTAGCTCATGGTGATGCCGGCCGGCGGGTCGAAGGGGTGGCCGGGCCAGAGGGAGTCCGCCGCCGGGGCCATGGTGGAGAGCAGGGCGCGGGCGAGTTCGCCGGTCTCGGCGAGGCGGGAGGCGTACGGCTGCGCGGCCGGGTCGTAGCCGGTGCCGAGGGCGATGGCGAGCCAGCGCCGGCGGAGGGTGTCGTACGGGTCGGCGCCGACGTCGGCCTCGGGGCCTTGAGCGTCGGCGCCGCGGGGCCCGGGCGTCGCGCCGCCGGTCGCCGCCAGGGCCGCGGCCGCGAGCAGCATGGCGCGACGGCCGGGGCGGAGAGGGGCGGCGGCCTCTGCCGTACGGCGGGAGAAGACGCGACGCTGGGGAGTCATGCCCATGCCCTACCACGGGGAGGCGGTCACCTGAACGGAGGATCCGGCCGGAGTGACCCGAACGGCGGAAAGCGCCCCACAGGTGGGACCGGGTCAGCCGAAGCGGTTCAGCAGGCGTCTGAACACCCCCGGGGCCAGGGCGCGGAGGCGGTCCGGGAGGGCCAGCCAGGCGGGGACGTAGACCTGGTCGCGGTCCTCGCGCACGGCGTCCCAGACGGCGCCGGCGACGCGGCCGGGCGAGACCTTCCGGGGGTGGGAGCGGTCGTAGGGCTTGCCGCGGCGGGCGAAGAAGGCCGTGTCGACGGGCCCGGGCACCACGAGGGTCACGCCCACGCCCGTGCCGCGCAGTTCCTGGCGCAGCGCCTCGGAGAAGGCGGCCAGGGCGGCCTTGGCGGCGGAGTACACCGCTTCCTCCCGTACACCCACGCAGCCCGCGATCGAGCCGATCAGCACCACCCGGCCCTGCCCGGCCGCGATCATGGAGGGCAGCACCTCGCGCACGAGGTGGAGCGTGGCGTTGAGGTCCAGGGTCAGCACCCGGTCGATGTCGGTGTGCGGCATGGCGGCGAACGGGCCGGCCCAGCCGATGCCCGCCCCGGCGACCAGGACGTCGACCCGTCCGGTCCTGTGCAGCGCGGACTGGGCCAGCAGGCGCGGACCGTCCGGGGCGGCGAGGTCGGCGGGCAGCACGACGGCCGAGGTGCCGGACGCCGTCCGCTCCAGGCGGTGCCGGTCGCGCCCGGTGAGGAGCAGCTGCCAGCCGTCCATGGCGAACCGCCGTGCCGTGGCCGCCCCGATGCCCGAGGAGGCCCCGGTGACGAGGGCCACGCGCCGGTCCAGCCGCCGCGGCGGCCCGTGCTCGCCCGCCGGGGAGGGGGCTGCAGGGCGGCGTGGGGCGGCGCCCGCCGGTGGGTCGTAGGCCGAGCCGGAGCCGGTGAGTGTCATCGGTCGGTCTCCCTGCGCTGTACGTCCGCCGTGGTCTCGGCTGTCGCCGTGCGGTTCCTGGGAACGGAACCTCGTCTGTCTCCATGCCGGTCCCTTGAAACGGAACCTCGTCTTCCAGGACACCGCCACCGCGGGGTCCCGCGCCAGTGCTGAGGCCGTCGCGGCGGGCCCGGCTCACCGTCCGGCGGGCGCGCTGCGTGGGGCGGTCTACGGGCCGGGCCCCCGCGCACGGGATGCGAAAGGACCACCCCTGCGTGCCGCCCGGTGCCGCCAGGCGGCGGTATGGGCGGTACACGGACCGGCCGCGCCGGGTTACGTAGGGGGCACCCGTGTCAGGTACGGCTCCCCGACGAGGTGACCATGCGCGTGCTGCTCGTCCATCCCAGCGCCCTGATGTACTCCGAGATCTTCCTGCGGCTCGAGCCCCTGGGCCTCGAACGCGTGGCGGGCGCGGCCCGCGACGCCGGTCACGAGGTGCGGGTCGTGGACCTTCAGGTGCTGAGCCGCAAGACGCTGCGCGGCGAGGTCCGGTCCTTCCGGCCGGAGGCCCTCGGCATCTCGCTGAATTACCTGGCGAACATCCCGGAGGCGATCGAACTGGCCGCGGAGGTGAAGCGGGCGGTGCCGGGCTGCTTCGTGTTCCTGGGCGGGCACAGCGTTTCCTTCGTCGCCGAGGACGTGCTGGAGCAGGCCGAGGGGGCGGTGGACGCGGTGGTGCGCGGCGAGGGCGAACCGGCGATCGGGCCGCTGCTGGAGGCGGTTCGTGACGGGGGCGTGGCGGGCGTGCCCGGCGTCGTCACGGCCGCCGGCCGGGGTCCCGCGCCGCTGATGCTGCACGGCATCGACGCGCCGCTGCCCGCTCGCGACCTGATGCGCGCCCGCCGGCGGTACTTCATCGGCGAGCTGGACCCGTGCGCCTCCATCGAGTTCACGCGCGGCTGTCCGTGGGACTGCTCGTTCTGCTCGGCGTGGACGTTCTACGGCCGCAGCTACCGCAAGGCGTCACCCGAGGCGGCGGCCGAGGACCTGGCGAACATCCGGGAGCCGAACGTCTTCATCGTCGACGACGTGGCCTTCATCCGGCCCGAGCACGGGGACGCCATCGCGGCGGAGGTGGAGAGGCGGCGGATCCGCAAGCGCTACTACCTGGAGACCCGCAGCGACGTCCTGCTGCGCCATCCGGAGGTCTTCGAGCGGTGGGCCCGGCTGGGGCTGAAGTACATGTTCCTCGGGATGGAGGCCATCGACGCGGAGGGCCTGGACCTGTACCGCAAGCGGGTCAGCCCCGACGAGAACTTCCGCGCCCTTCAGACGGCCCGCCGCCTCGGCATCAAGGTCGCCATCAACCTGATCGTGGACCCGTCCTGGGACGAGGAACGCTTCCGGGTGGTACGGGACTTCGCGCTGGCGGTGCCGGAGATCGTCCACTTCACGGTGATGACGCCGTATCCCGGTACGGAGATCTGGCACACCGAGTCGCGGCGCCTGACCACCCGTGACTACCGCCTCTTCGACATCCAGCACGCGGTCGTGCCCACGACGCTCCCCCTGGAGCGCTTCTACGAGGAACTGGTGCGCACCCAGGCCGTCATCAACCGCAAGCACCTGGGCCTGCGCACCGCCGTGGGAGCGGCCCGGGTCCTGACCGGCAACCTGCTGCACGGCCAGACGAACTTCGCCCGCATGCTGTGGAAGTTCAACCAGGTCTACAACCCGCGCCGGCAGTTCGCCGACCACGGCCGGCCGGTGCGCTACGAGCTGCCCCTGCCGCAGCACCTCGACGTCGGCGACCGCCGGGCGCTGTACATCCACACCCGGGGCGCGACGCAGGGCGCGCCGTCCCGGCGGACGACCGACTAGCTCCCCGCACCCGGCATGCCGATCGCGGTCCTGGCCTCCCTCACCGCCGGCGTCTGCTTCGCCGTGGCCGGAGTGCTCCAGCAGTGGGCCGCGGGCGGGCGCCCGGACACCGAGGCGCTGTCGCCGCGCCTGCTGGCCCATCTGGCCCGCGATCCCGTGTGGCTGGGCGGCATCGGACTGGCCGTGCTCGCCTACGGCTTCCAGTCGCTGGCACTGGCGTACGGGCCGCTCAGTCTGGTGCAGCCGCTGATCGTCGCCGAGCTGGTCTTCGCCGTACCGCTGTCGGCGTGGCTGCACCGGATGCGGCTGGGGTACCGCGAGTGGTTCGGCACCCTCGCGGTGGCGGCCGGGCTGGTGCTGGCCCTGGTCTCGGCCCGACCGCACGGTGGGCGGCCGGATGCGGCGGACTTGCTGTCCTGGCTGCTGGTGCTGGGTGCGACGGCCGCGCTGGTGTGCTGTGCGCTGGCGACGGCACGGCTGCTGTCCGGCCCCTGGCGGGCCTCGGCGACGGCGCTGGCGGCGGGGGCGGTGATGGGCACCCAGTCCGTCCTCCTCGCGGCGACGGTGGACCGGCTCCGCCACGGCCTGCTCGCGGCGCTGGCGGCCTGGCAGACCTACGCCCTGATCCTCGCCAGCATCGGCGGCCTGCTCCTCATCCAGAGCGCCTTCCAGCAGGGCCCGCTCGCGGCGAGCATGACGGTCCTGGACGCGACGGAGCCGGTGGTCGCCGTGACGGTGGGCACGGCGGTCTTCGGCGAGACGATCCACACGGGGTGGCCGGTGTCGGCCGTGACGGTGACGGGGTTGGCGCTGGTGGCGGCGGGGATCGCGAGGCTGGATTCGTCGCCGGTGATCGCGGCGTTGCGGGGGCGGGGAGCCGGCGAAGGGCGGTGACGTGCGGCGCGGGCCGCGGGGACGGTGACCGGTGAACGTCAGGGGCGCGGCCGTACGCCCGGGAGCCAGGCAGGGAGGAGGTCTTCCGTCAGGACGCGGTCCCAGGTGGGGTGGGTGTCGCGGGCCGTGGTGGCCGCGTGGCGGCGTACCGCCGAGAGCAGGCGGGGGTGGCCGAGGAGCGTGTCGAGGGCGTCCGCCCACTCCCCCGGGTCGTCGTGGCGTACGACGATGCCGTCCCGGCCCGGTGCGGTCAGCCACTGTGTCGTGCGCGCGCCCTCGGGCAGGACGACCGCGAGGCCGCTGGCCATCGCCTCGGCGACGACGTTGCCGCAGGTCTCCGTACGGGACGGGAACGCGAAGACGTCACAGCCGGCGTACACCCGGGCCAACCGGTCCTGCGGGAGCGGGCCGAGGAGGCTGACGCCGGCGCCGAGGGCGCGCCGGACGGGCCCGGCCTCCGCGCCGGAGCCGGCCATGACGAGGTGCACGGCACGCCCGCGCTCCCGCAGCAGCCGCACGCTCTCGGTCAGCAGCGGCACACCCTTGGTCGCGTCCAGCCGTCCCGCGAACAGCACCAGCGGACGGTCGGCCGGCACGCCGTACTCGCGGCCGAGCCGGGCGCGAGCGCCGGGGTCGGGTCGGAAGCGCTGGTGGTCGATGCCGCGGCGCAGCAGGGCGACCCGGTGCGGCCCGAGGGCGCGGGCGAGTTCGGCCCGCTCGGCGGGGGTCGGCACCAGCACGCGTTCGCAGCCGTCCAGGAGCCGGTCCCGCCGCCGGCGCAGCCGGCTCTCGGCCAGGTCGGCGAGGAACTCGCCCGGCGCCGGGTGGTCGCCGGGCAGCCACCGGCCGACCAGGTAGCGGGCGTACACCGAGGCCAGCAGCGGGACGTCGGTGTGTACGGAGGCGAGCAGCCGGGGTGCGGGGACGGATCGGCGGGCGCGACGGACGGCGGTGGTGGCGAAGGCGAAGCAGTGGGTGAGGTGCCAGACGTCGTGGCGCGGCAGCAGGGCCGCGAGCCGGGGGTGGTAGGGGGCGAGGTCGGTGACGTCCTCGGCGCCGTCGGCCGAGGTGAGGGCGGTCGTGCCGAGCACCGGGCGGAGCGTGACGATGCGCACGCGCGGCGAGAGGACGTCCACCCGTTCGCGCTTGCCGAGGAAGTAGACGGTCAGGTCGAGACCGGCCCCGGTGCCGTCGGGCAGTCGTTCCGGGAGACGGGCGGCGCTCTCCGCGAAACGCTCCCAGGACTTCACATGGCCGCCCGACGTACTGCTCCGCAGCAGCTCGACCAGGACCGCGACCGAGGTCATGATCGCTGGGTACCACTCACGCCGCGGACCCAATCGCGACACATCCGCGAATAATGTTGAACGTTGAACGGAATAGGTCTACGGTGGGTCGCGTTACATAGTTCAACGTTCAACATTCCTCGCAGGAGGCGTACCCCATGAGCATCTTCAGCCGCAGCAACACCGAGACCGCCACGACCGACGCCGCGCGTCCGGACCTGGCCGCCCTGACCGGCGACTACACGATCGACCCCGCGCACTCGACGATCGGCTTCGTCGCCCGGCACGCCATGGTCACCAACGTCAAGGGCAGCTTCCAGGACTTCACGGGCACGCTCCACCTCGACGGCACCGACCCCTCGCGGTCCACGGCCTCCCTGGACGTCGTGATGGACAGCATCGAGACGGGCAACGCCGACCGCGACGGCCACCTCAAGAGCTCGGACTTCTTCAAGGCGGACGAGTTCCCCACCATGACGTTCCGCTCCACGAAGGCGGAGGCCCTCGGCGGCGACGAGTACCGCATCACCGGCGACCTGACGATCCTCGGCACGACCCGCCCGCTCAGCATCGACCTCGAGTTCAACGGCGCCGCGAAGGACCCCTTCGGCAACGAGCGCGTCGGCTTCGAGGGCAAGGCGGAGATCCTGCGCTCCGAGTGGGGCCTGACCTGGAACGCCGCCCTGGAGACCGGTGGCGTCCTGGTCTCCGACAAGATCAAGCTCAACTTCGACGTCTCGGCGATCAGGAACGCCTGACCCGGGCACGCCCGACCGACGGCCGTGCCGTACGAGCCCCCGGCCCGTGCGGCATGGCCGAATCGGGCCCCTTGTGCGAGGGCTCTCGGCGTTCCCATAATCCAGCAGCTGAATTTTGACCGGTCCATGCCAGCAGGGGCCGTTCTTTTTATGGTCGCTGCTGTCATGCACTCGTCAATCTGATGCTTCGGTTGCACGTCTCCCCAGGTCGACCCCCCACGGAAGGCATCACGTTGAAGAGACTCCTCACGGCCCTCAAGAGATGCGCGGTCCTCGGGGCCGCCGCCCTCGCGATCGCCAGCCTTCAGCCCGTCACCGCCGCGCAGGCCGCCCCGTCGCCCGTCGTCGGCGGGACGCGGGCCGCGCAGGGCGAGTTCCCGTTCATGGTCCGGCTCTCCATGGGCTGCGGCGGCGCGCTCTACACCCAGCAGATCGTGCTCACGGCCGCGCACTGCGTGGGCGCCTCCGGCAACAACACCGGCATCACCGCCACCGCGGGGGTCGTCGACCTCCAGTCCACCAGCGGCCGGGTCCAGGTCCGCTCCACCAAGGTGCTCCGCGCCCCCGGCTACAACGGCACGGGCAAGGACTGGGCGCTCATCAAGCTCGCCCAGCCCATCAACCTGCCGACCCTGAAGATCGCCACCACCACGCAGTACAACACCGGTGACTTCACCGTCGCCGGCTGGGGCGCGAACCGTGAGGGCGGCGCCCAGCAGCGCTATCTGCTGAAGGCGACCGTGCCGTTCGTCAGCGACGCCGCCTGCAAGGCCTACGGCGGTCTCTACAGCGGCCTCGTCGCGAACGAGGAGATCTGCGCCGGCTTCGACGCGGGCGGTGTCGACACCTGCCAGGGCGACTCCGGCGGCCCCATGTTCCGCAAGGACAACGCCGGCGCCTGGGTCCAGGTCGGCATCGTCAGCTGGGGCGAGGGCTGTGCCCGGCCCGAGGCCCCCGGCGTCTACACGGAGGTCTCGACCTTCGCCTCCGCCATCGCCTCGGCGGCGTCGACACTCTGACCCGCCCCACAGTTTGCGGGCCCGGTGCCGTACGGTGCCGGGCCCTTCGCTCTGACCTACCGGGCCCTCCGGCCGGCCTCCAGCTTCGCGACCGCCGCCGCCACCTGTGCCGCCCGGCTCCGCGGGGTCCGGGCGCGCAGCACACCGAGCATCGCCAGGTACCGGTCCGTCCGCCCGAGCGCCTCGAAGGCCGCCGCGGCCCGCGGGCTGCGCTCCAGTGCCGCCGCGAGCTCCTCCGGGACCTCGGCCTCCTGCTGGGACGCGTACGCCGCCTCCCACCGTCCGTCCGCCCGCGCGGCCGCCACCTCCGCGAGCCCGCCGGGCCGCATCCGCCCGGCGGCGGTCAGCTCCTCGACCCGCCGGACGTTGACCATGGACCAGAGGCTGCCGGGACGCCGTGGGGTGATCCTCTGGAGGTAGCACGACTCGTCGAGTCCCTTGCGCTGCCCGGTGATCCAGCCGTGGCACAGCGCCACGTCGTTGACGTCGGCGGCGCTGACCGAGGGGACGCCCGACCCCTTCTTGGCGACCTTGACCCAGAGGCCGGGGTGCGGGGCGGGGTGTGCGGTCAGCCAGGAATCCAGGTCGGCGACGGTCGCGAAGGGGAGAGGGTCTCCGGAGGCGGTCATGGCACCACCGTAGGGACCGGGTAGGACGGATTCCGTCCGCTAGGCGAGCAGCGCGCGTGCCTGTTCGCGGGCGTGGGCGATGGCGTCCGGGAAAATGCCCAGGCCGTGCGCGACGAGCGCCCCCTCGTGCAGCAGCATCAGCGCCCGGGCCAGGGCGTCGGCCCTCTCCGGGTCGATGTCCGAGGCGAGGCGGGTGAAGAGGCCGAGCATCCACTGCTTCTGCCCGGTGATGACCGGGTGGGCCGGGTGGGCGGGGTCGCTGATCTCCGCGTGGGCGTTGACCATGCTGCACCCCTTGGGGCTGAGCTCCGCGGCCCATGCGCGCGAGGCGTCGAAGACCGCCAGGACGCGCTCGCCCGGCTCGGGCGGGGCCGCGTCCAGGCGTTCGGCGAGGAAGGCCCGCCAGCGCTCGTCGCGGTCCGCGAGGTACTCCACGACGATCTGCTCCTTGGAGCCGAACCGGTCGTAGAGGGTCTTCTTCGTCACCCCTGCCTCGGCGGCGATGAGGTCGACTCCGACGGCGTGGATGCCGCGCTCGTAGAACAGCCGGGCGGCCGCTGCCAGGACGCGACGGGCGGCGGGCGTCATCGTGATCCGGCGCGGGTGGTCGGCGGTGGTACCCATGGCACCCGAGTATACCGATCTGTATAGTGGGCGGGGAACGGTATACCGATCTGTCTACTGGTTGTGATGTCCGTGAACATCCTGCTCTCCGTCGCCTTCGTCCTCTGCTGGAGCTCCGGGTTCATCGGGGCCAAGCTCGGCGCGGGCAACGCGTCCGCGATCACGGTCCTGATGTGGCGGTTCCTGCCGCTGGCCGTCGTCCTCGTCGCGGTCGCCGCCCTCACGCGCACGGCCTGGCGGGGGCTCACCGCCCGGGACGTGACCCGGCAGGCTGTCATCGGCGTGCTGTCGCAGAGCGGCTATCTGCTCAGCGTCTACTACGCCATCCAGCTCGGCGTCTCCAGCGGCACGACGGCCCTGATCGACGGTGTCCAGCCCCTCGTCGCCGGAGCCCTCGCGGGACCGCTGCTGGGGCAGTACGTGTCGGGACGGCAGTGGATCGGCCTGGGTCTGGGGCTGAGCGGCGTCTCGGTGGTCACGCTGGCCGACGCCGCGGCCGGGACCGGCGTGGCCTGGTGGGCGTACGCCGTCCCGCTGCTCGGCATGCTGTCCCTGGTCGCGGCCACGTTCCTGGAGAGCCGGTCCCGCTCGCGGGTCGCTCCCTCGGTGTCGCTGACCGTCCACTGCGCCACCAGCGCCGTCCTCTTCTCCGTGCTGGCCCTGAGCACCGGGGCCGCCGTGCCGCCCGCCGGGGGCGGGTTCTGGGTGGCCGTCGCCTGGCTCGTGGGGCTGTCCACGTTCGGCGGGTACGGGCTGTACTGGCTCATCCTGAAGCGCTCCGGGGTGACGAAGGTGAACACGCTGATGTTCCTCATGGCCCCGGTCACCGCCGTCTGGGGTGCACTCGTGTTCGGTGAGCCGTTCGGCGTGCAGACCGCTCTCGGCCTGGCCGTCTGCCTCGCGGCCGTGGTCGTCGTCCACCGCGGTGGCGGCCGGAAGGACCCGGCCGTGACCGCCGCCCGGGGCGAGCCGGAGGAAAACCGGTGGACCCGGGCCCCCGGGCCCGCCTAACGTCACCCCCGTGTCCAGCCCCGAGGCGTCCAGAGTGCGGCCACCGGCTCTCCGGTGGCTGTTCGTGATGCCGGGCCGCTGAGCCCGCTCGCCCCGCTGCCGGAAGCCGTCCGACCTGTCGTGTCCGACGTCGACTTCGGGGTGCGGAGTTCTTTCATGCCGTTCGCTCTTCTTCTGCTGGGCCTTGCCGTGTTCGCGCAGGGAACGTCCGAGTTCATGCTGTCCGGGCTGGTGCCGGACATCGCGCGGGATCTGGGGGTGTCCGTTCCCGCGGCGGGGGCGCTGACCTCCGCCTTCGCGGTGGGGATGGTCGTGGGGGCGCCGCTGGTGGCGGGGCTCGCGCGGCGCTGGCCGCGGCGGGGTGCGCTGCTGGCGTTCCTCGTGGTGTTCCTCGCCGTCCATGTCGTCGGTGCTCTCACCGGCAGTTTCGAGGTGCTGCTCGCCACGCGGGTCGTGGGGGCGCTCGCCAACGCCGGGTTCCTCGCCGTCGCTCTCGTGGCCGCCGTGGACATGGTCCCGGCGGACGCGAAGGGGCGGGCCACGTCCATGCTGCTGGGCGGGGTGACGCTGGCGTGCGTGGCCGGGGTGCCCGCCGGGGCCGTGCTGGGCGGGCTGTGGGGCTGGCGTGCGGCGTTCTGGGCCGTGGCGCTGGTGTCGCTGCCCGCGCTGGTGGCGGTGGCGCGGTCGGTGCCGGGTGCTGCGGCCGGGGACGCGCCCCCCGCGCTGCGCGGTGAACTGCGGTCGCTGCGCAGCCCCCGCCTGGTCGTCACGCTGGCGCTGGGGGCCCTCGTGAACGGTGCGACGTTCTGCACCTTCACTTATCTCGCGCCCCTGGTCACCGAGGTGACGGGGCTGAGCAGCGCCTGGGTCCCCGGGGTACTCGCGCTGTTCGGGGCCGGGTCGCTGGCCGGGGTGACCGCCGCGGGGCGGTTCGCGGACCGGCGTCCCGTGGCGGTCCTGGCCGGCGGGGGCGTCGCGGTGGGCCTGGGCTGGTGCCTCCTGGCACTCGGGGCCGGACACCCGGTCCTGGCACTCGGGCTCGTCTTCACCCAGGGGGCACTGTCCTTCGGCGTCGGCTCCACGCTGATCTCCCAGGTGCTGTACGCGGCCCCGGGCGCCCCCACGCTGGCCGGTGGTTTCGCCACGGCCGCGTTCAACGTCGGCGCCGCGCTGGGCCCCTGGGCCGGCGGCGTGGTGATCGCCGCGGGGTTCGGATACCGGTCGCCGGTGTGGGTCAGCGCCGGGCTGGTCGCCCTGGCAGGCGTGCTGGCCGGGGTCGTGTGGCGGCGGCGTGGGCGGGTCCTGGGGGGAAGTGGTGGGGCGCTGAACTTCGGTGCGGGTACCGGGGCCTGAGAGCGGCGACCGGGGCTGGGTCGGTGGGCTGGCGGCTGGTCGCGGGCGGCAGGCCGCAGGTGGCAGGCGGCAGGGCGCAGGCGACTGGCGGCTGGTCGCAGGCCACAGGCGACTGGCCGCAGGCCGCAGCCCGCAGGCGACTGGCGGCTGGTCGCTGGCGGCTGGTCGCTGGCCGCTGGCCGCTGGCGGCAGGCGGCGGGCCGCAGGTGACTGGCCGCAGGCCGCAGGTGGCAGGCCGCAGGCCGCAGGCGGCAGGCCGCAGGC
>NZ_WWIQ01000062.1:0-1447 GCF_009862985.1 Streptomyces sp. SID5464
GACCGGACCCGTGCCGGGGGTGGGTGGCGGGCTGCCGCCCAGGTCCTTGATCCGGACGTTGCGGAACGACACGTCGTCCCCCGTGCCGTGGTTCTGGATGCCGACGTGGCCGGCGAGCGAGCGGGCGGGGTCGGTGTTGGTGAAGTCGTTGATCTTCACGCCGTTGAGCCAGACCTGGAGCCGCTCCCCCTCGACCAGCAACTCGAAGGTGTTCCACTCGCCCGGTGGGTTGAGCGCCGCGTCCCGGGCAGCCGTGTCCGGGGCCTTGACGGCGTAGATCGAGCCGGTCGTGCGGTCGGGCGCGTCGGTGGCGTCGATCTGGACCTCGTAGCCGTTGTCCAGTGCCGACTGCGGGTCGCTCGTCGGGGGGAAGCCCACGACCACACCGGAGTTGTCGTCGCCGGGCATCTTCCAGTCCAGCTTCAGCGAGTAGTCGGTGAACTGCCGGGCGCTGTACCAGAGCATGCCCATGCCGCCGTACGAGGTGAGGGTGGCGTCCGAGTTGGTGAAGCCGCCCGGGCCTGCCTGCGACCAGCCGGTGGTCGAGCCGTTGTAGAGGGTCGTGTAGCCGGTCTCGGGCCGGCAGTCGGCCTTGGTCCGGCCTGCCGCGTACCGGATGCCGCCGAGCAGGTGCGCCCGGAACGCCGGCTCGGTGTACGACGCCTGGCTGTGCCCGCCGCCGGTGTAGAAGGCCCGGCCCCCCGCGTGGGTCTTGCACCAGCTGTGCGGGTGGTCGGCGCCCATCGAGCCGCCCGAGTAGGACGACTCGTCCAGCGTGGTGAGCACGCGCGCGGTGCTACGCGGGTTGGTCCGGAAGTTGTACCACTCATCGGTACGGGTCCAGGTCTGCGGCAGGTGGGCGGTCGCCGCGTGGGCCCGCCCCTCCACCTTGACGTCTGCCTGCTGGACGGCGGGGTGTGAGGCGAAGTAGGCGCCGACCAACTCGCCGTAGAACGGCCAGTTGTACTCCGTGTCCGCGGCCGAGTGGACGCCGACGAAGCCGCCGCCCGATCCGATGTACGACTGGAACGCCGACTGCTGGGCGTCGTTCAGGACGTCGCCGGTGGTGTTGAGGAAGACCACCGCCTCGTAACGGCTCAGGTTGCCGGTGGTGAACTGGTTGCCGTCCTCCGTGGCCGTCACGGTGAAGCTGTTCGCCGCGCCGAGGTCCCGGATGGCCTGGATCCCTGCCGGGATCGAGTCGTGCCGGAAACCGGCCGTCTTGGAGAACACGAGGACGTCGTAGGACGTGTCCGCGGCACTGACGGGTGTGGGCTGTGCGAGGAGGGCCAGGGCGGCGAGTGTCGTGGCCGCCCCGCCCAACAACATTCGGGGTTGTCTGCGCATGTCCGTCGCTCCTTTTTTGGTGACAGAAGTCAGGGCAGGGTCCACTTCTGGTTGGCTCCGCCGTGGCAGGTCCACAGGTGCACGAGGGTGCCGTCGGAGG
>NZ_WWIQ01000063.1:0-2621 GCF_009862985.1 Streptomyces sp. SID5464
TGTGTATAAGAGACAGGGTGGGGGTGGTGGGGGTGGTGGACGTCCGGTCCGGCAGAATCGAGGCATGACGAGCCCCGAGTCCCAGTCGCCCGCGCCGCAGCCTCCGGAGCCCGAGTCCAAGGACCGGGTGTACCGGTCGGTTCCGGCCATCGCCGGTGGCGCGCTGCTGCTCGCCATCGCCGGGTGGCTCGGCATCGACGCGGTGATCTCGGGCGAGGGGCGCACGCCGTGGCTGGCGCTCGCCGTGCTGATCCTGATCGTGCCGCTGGTCGCCGCCTTCACGCTGCGGCCCGCCGTGTACGCCGGTGACGACCGGCTGCGTATCCGCAATCCGTTCCGCGTCATCGTGGTGCCGTGGGGCCAGGTCGCCGCGCTGAAGTCCGCCTACTCCAACGAGGTCCTCACCGAGTCCGGCGCGAAGTACCAGCTGTGGGCCGTACCCGTCTCACTGCGCGCCCGCAAGAAGGCCGCGCGGCGAGAGATGCGGGCGACCGCGCAGGCGCGGCGGGAGATGGGCCGGGACGAGGGGCGCGGCAGTGCGCTCGGGATGCGTGCCGGGCTGGGGCAGGGCCTCGGTGCGGGCCATGTGGCGGACGGGCCCGTCCGGGCGGAGACCGACCGGATCATGGATGAGCTGCGGGGGCTGCACGAGGCGCGGCGCCGGGCGGAGACGGCGCAGGGGGAGGTGACCGTGCGGTGGGCGTACGAGGTGATGGGGCCGGCGGTTGCCGGGGCGGTGTTGGTGCTGATTCTGCTGTTGGTGGGTTGAGGGGTTGAGGGGTTGAGGGGTTGGTGGGCTGAGGGGGCCGGCCCCGGGGGTGCTCGGGTTTCGGCGGGGCCGGCCTGTCAGCCTCAGGGCGGGGGCGCGGTCAGATGCCTGCCGCCGTCGACAGGTCGCGCTTGATCGACTCCAGTAGGGCCGTCACCTGGGCGCGGGCCTCGGGGAGGCCGGCGTGGGTCGCCACCGGGATCACGACCTCCAGGTAGCACTTCAGCTTCGGCTCGGTGCCGCTCGGGCGGACGATCACCCGGGCGCCGTCGAGGGTGTAGCGCAGGCCGTCCGTGGGCGGGAGGGTGTCCGTGCCCTGGGTGAGGTCGTCGGTCCGGGTGATCGGCAGGCCGGCGAGTTCGGTCGGGGGCTGTTCGCGCAGGCGGCGCATCGCGGCCGCGATCAGGGACAGGTCCTCGACGCGGACCGAGAGCTGGTCCGTGGCGTGCAGGCCGTGTTCCACGGCCAGGTCGTCGAGGAGGTCGAGGAGGGTGCGGCCCTCCTCCTTGAGCTGCGAAGCCAGTTCCGTGACCAGGAGCGCTGCCGTGATGCCGTCCTTGTCGCGTACGCCGTCCGGGTCGACGCAGTAGCCGAGGGCCTCCTCGTAGCCGTAGCGCAGGCCTTCCGCGCGGGCGATCCACTTGAAGCCGGTGAGGGTCTCGACGTGGGGGAGGCCGGCCTTCTCGGCGATACGGCCGAGGAGGGACGACGAGACGATCGACTCCGCGAAGGTGCCGGTCGCTCCGCGGCGGACCAGGTGGGCGGCGAGCAGGGCGCCGACCTCGTCACCGCGGAGCATGCGCCAGTCGGCGCCGTCCGGTACGGCGACGGCGCAGCGGTCCGCGTCCGGGTCGTTGGCGATGATCAGGTCGGGGGCCGGCGTGGTCGCGCGGGCCCGCGCGAACGCCAGGTCCATCGCGCCGGGCTCCTCCGGGTTGGGGAACGCGACGGTCGGGAACTCCGGGTCGGGGTCGGCCTGCTCCGCGACGAGGGCCGGTTCCGGGAAGCCGGCGCGGGCGAAGGCGGCGAGGAGGACGTCCTTGCCGACGCCGTGCATCGCCGTGTACACCGTGCGGGCGGTGCGGGGGGAATCCTTGGACAGTACGGCGTCGGTGCGGGCGAGGTAGGCGTCGAGGACGCTGTCGTCGAGGGTCTCCCAGCCTTCGGTGGGGCGCCGGACGGTGGTGAGGGACGGGACGGCGGCGATCTCTGCCGCGATGTCGATGTCCGCCGGGGGGACGATCTGGGAGCCGTCGCCGAGGTAGACCTTGTAGCCGTTGTCCCGGGGCGGATTGTGGCTGGCGGTGACCTCCACGCCGGCGACCGCGCCGAGGTGCCTTATCGCGAAGGCGAGGACGGGGGTGGGGAGGGGGCGGGGGAGGACGGCGGCGCGGAGGCCGGCGCCGGTCATGACGGCGGCGGTGTCGCGGGCAAAGTCGTGCGACTTGTGGCGGGCGTCGTAGCCGATGACGACGAGGCCGTCGTGGTGACCCTGCTTCTTGAGGTACGCGGCGAGCCCGGCGGCTGCGCGGATGACGACCGAGCTGTTCATGCGCATGGGGCCGGCGCCGAGTTCGCCGCGGAGGCCGGCGGTGCCGAACTGGAGCGTGCCGCTGAAGCGGGCGGCGAGTTCGGTGTGGTCCTGGGCGTCGATGAGGCGGGCGAGCTCGGTGCGGGTTTCCGGGTCGGGGTCCTCGGTGAGCCACGCCTGGGCCTGTGCGATGAGTTCGTCGTGCACGGTCTGTGTCAGCCTCTCGGTTCGTGGGTGTGCGGATGCCTGCGGCGGCCTGTGCGGGGCCGTGGGGGTGCGCGTAGCGCCTACCGGGGTGCGGTGGGGCGGGGCCGCGCCCGT
>NZ_WWIQ01000064.1:0-2746 GCF_009862985.1 Streptomyces sp. SID5464
GACGTACGCCTTCGACCACACCCCCTACTGGCTGGAACGGAACAAGAACGGAGTCGACGTCTCGGGCGTCGGCCTGCGTGAGGTCGGGCACGGCCTGGTGTCCGTCGCGGTCGAGGTCGCCGCCGGTGACTCGGTCGTGTTGTCCGGTCGGCTCTCGGCCGCGTCCCACGGCTGGCTGACGGATCACTCCGTCGGGGAGCGGATGGTATTTCCGGGCAGCGGGTTCGTCGAGTTGGTGGTCCGCGCCGCCGACGAGGTGGGCTGCCCGCGCATCGACGAACTCACCCTCCGAGAACCGCTGTTGGTCCCCCCAGGCCTCGCGGTGGACCTCCAGGTCGTCGTCGACGCGGCGGACGGAGACCAGCGGCGCGGGGTCGCCGTCTACGCGCGGCCGGTGGACAGCGAAACGTGGACCCGCCACGCCCATGCCACCGTCGCCCCGGACACCGAGACGGAAGAACCCGGCACGGCCCCGGCCGCCGCCTGGCCGCCCGACGGCGCATCACCCCTCGACATCGACGCCCGGTACGAGGACCTGCGGGCCGAGGGGTACGCGTACGGGCCGGTCTTCCAGTGCCTCCGGCGTGCCTGGCGGCTTGGTGACGAGGTGCTGGCCGAGGCGGAGCTGCCGCAGGCCGCGACCGGCGACACCGACCGGTTCGGCCTGCACCCGGCCCTGTGGGAAGCGGCGGCGCACGCGGTACGGCTCACCGAACCGGCCCGGCGCGGCTCCGGGGACGGCGCACTGGTGCCGTTCTCCTGGCATGGCGTCACCCTGCGCGCCACAGGAGCCACCCGCCTGCGGTTGCGGGTGCGCCCCACGGGTACGGAGACCGCCCGGGTAGAGCTGGCGGACTCGGTCGGCGAGCCCGTCGCCGTCATCGAGCGCATGGCCGTCCGCCGCACGACCGCGGACGAACTGACCGGCGCGGCCACCGAAGACGCCGACGGCCTCTTCTCCCTGACCTGGACGCCGGTGGGGACCGCCACCACCACCGGCCTGCCCACGGGCCGGTCCGTCCCCGGACCGACCGACACCGCCGAAGCACCTGCCCCGGCGGGCGGCACCGTCGTACTGCCCGCCCTGGACGGCGGAGCCACCGAACTCCCCTTCATGGACAGCGACTCGGCAGGAGCCGCCGGGCAGGACGCCGGCATCGTGGTCCTGCCCGTCCTCGGCGGCACCGCCGGGGACGGGGACACCGAGCCCGCGACCGGGGCGGTCGCGGAGCGGCTGCTCGTCGCGCTGCAACGGTGGCTCGCGGACGAGCGCAACGCCGCCCGTCGCCTCGCCGTCGTGACCCACGGAGCCGTGGCCGCGGGCGAGGACACCGAGGGGATCCGGCCGGATGTGACCGACCTGGCCGCCTCGGTGGCCTGGGGCATGATGCGGACCGCGCAGAGCGAGCACCCCGACCGGTTCCTGCTCCTCGACCTCGACGTCGACCCGAAGTCGGCCGGGAGCGATCTGGCGGACCTGGTGACGAGGGCCGCCCGGACCGGCGAACCGCAGCTCGCGCTGCGCGGCGAGACGTTCCTCGCGCCCCGTCTGTGCCGCACCCGGAGCTCCGCCACCCCCGGATCCGTGCCCGACCCGGACGGCACCGTGCTGATCACCGGCGGCACCGGCATGCTCGGCCGGCTCGTGGCCCGCCATCTGGTCTCGACCCACCGGGCCCGGCACCTGCTGCTCGTCGGACGCCGCGGGCCAAAGGCGCCCGGCGCGGCCGAACTCCGCGAGGAGCTCACGGCGTTGGGCGCCGAGGTGCGGATCGCCGCCTGCGACGTCACCGACCGCGCCGAGCTCGCCGAACTGCTCGCGGGCATCCCGGCCGAACACGCGCTGACCACTGTCGTGCACGCGGCCGGTGTCACCCGCAACGGCGTGCTGGCCGACGTGGAGCCGCAGGACCTGCACACCGCGCTCCGGGCCCGTGTCGCCGGTGCGCTGAACCTGCACCACCTCACCCGCGACCTCGACCTGTCGGCGTTCGTGCTGTTCTCGTCCGCCGCGGGCACGGTGGGCAGCTCCGGACACACCGGCCTCGCCGCCGCGGCCGCCTTCCTCGACGCCCTCGCCCACCACCGCCGGGCACAGGGACTGAACGCCCTGTCGCTGGTGTGGGGCGCGTGGACACCACAGGGCCCGTCCGCCCGCCCGCTGACGGACGCGGACGCGATACGCCTCGCACGAGAGGGGGCCGTCCCCCTCCCCGCATCCGAAGGGCTCGCGCTGTTCGACGCGGCACGGACCGTCGAGGCCGCCCAACTCGTCGCCTCGAAGATCGACGCGTCGGCCCTGCGGGCACGCGCCGCGGCCGGCGTACTGTCCCCGCTCTGGCACGACCTGTTCCGCACACCCGCGCGCCGCCGCTCCGCGAACGACGGCGACAACACCGGCAGCAGGACACTCGCACGACAGCTTCTCGACCTGGGCGCGGAGGAGCGCAACCGCTTCGTCGTGGACCTCGTGCGCCGGCACGTGGCCGCCGTCCTCGGTCACGGATCACCCGCGCACATCGACCCGCAACGCGGCCTGATGGACGCCGGGTTCGACTCGCTCACCGCCGTCGAGTTCCGCAACCGCCTCGCCGCCGACACCGGGCTGCAACTGCCCGCCACACTGATCTTCGACCACCCCACACCCACCGCCCTCGCCGCGTTCGTGCTGGCGGAGACCCTCGGCACGAGCGGCGACCTCGACACCGACGACACCGTCACTCGCGGCGCCGCCGACGAGCCGATC
>NZ_WWIQ01000065.1:0-3172 GCF_009862985.1 Streptomyces sp. SID5464
CCTCTAAGTTGAAGGAACCCAGAGGCATACGAGAGGCAAGGTTCCACAGACGGACGCTGTTGTCATAGCTGCCGGTGACGGCGATGGGCTGGTTGTCGACGGTGGTACAGGCCGCAGCCAGCACCCAGAGAGTGTGGCCGGTGAGTGGGTCGCCGATCGGTGTGCGAGTGGTGAGGTCCCACAGACGGACGGTTTGGTCGTCGCTGCCGGTGACGGCGACTGGCCGGTTGCCGACGGTGGTACAGGCAACGGCATGCACAGCGCCAGTGTGGCCGGTGAGCGGGTCGCCGATCGGTGTGCGAGTGGTGAGGTCCCACAGACGGACCGTGAAATCAGAGCTGCCGGTGACCGCGACAGGCCGGTTACCGACGGTGGTACAGGTAACGGCCCACACAGCGCCGGTGTGGCCGGTGAGCGGGTCGCCGATCGGGGTACCGGTGGTGAGGTCCCACAGACGGACCGTGCTGTCGCGGCTGCTGGTGACCGCGACAGGCCGATTATCGACAGTGGTGCAGGCAACGCCCCCCACCCAGCCGTCGTGGCCGGTGAGCGTGTCGAGCAATGCAGCGGAGAACTTGCTGCCGCTGGCCCATCGGACGGCCCAGTCTTCCCCGGGAATTCGCTCTGTGAGCTGCTGCCGCAGCACCTTTGCTCCGGCCCGGGCGGCATCGAGAGCGAGGAGTTGCCGGCGTGCTGGTAGCTCCGCAGTCTCGTGGAGGTCGATTGACGTGCGGTAGACGGCTGCGGTCAAGCGGGCGATGGTGCTGCGGGCATGGCGTAAATAGGGAGTGAGGCGGCGGGGGACGGCGTGGACGAGGTACTCGGCGTCGTTCAGGATGCTGTCGAGGCAGTCGGCTTCGGTCGCGTGGAAGGCGAGGTTGCTGAGGGTGTAGGGATGGGCGCGTGACCAGTCTCGGGTCGCGTCGGCACGGTACGGCACACGGCTGGTGAGTGTCTTCGTGAAGGCGGCGTGGACGGTATGGGGATCGGTGCCATCGCGGAGGTGTTCGGCCAGGGCTTGGTGGTAGAGCCGGTAGGCCGAGCGGCTGTATCCGGTGGCTTCGACGACGTAGGAGCCGGCGTTGCGGCGGAGCCACAGAAGGTCTTCGTCGGTGTAGATGCGGCCGGACAAGGCAGACGCCAGGGGGGCCCAGATGTCTTCCCAGGGAAGGCCTTGTCCCTGAGCGAAGGCCAGTGGGCGTAGCAGGTCGCTGGCGCGTTGGGCTTCGGTGCCCAGGCGGCGGGTGAGGTCGTCGCGCATGGCGTCGCCGGCGTGACGCGGCAGGCCGGCCCGCCATGCGGGATCGTGGGAGTTGCGGACGATGTCTTCGGCGGCGGCGAGGGTTCCGGCGGTGATGCGGGCGACGAGGAACGAGGTCCCCGCCGCGTCCACGATGGCTTCCGCCACCGGCTTCAGTGTTGTGGGGTCGTCCCGGTAAGGGCTGTCGAACCGTGCTTCGAGGAGGGTGCGTACGGCGTATGCCTGGAGTGCTTCAGGGTCGGCATACTGTGGAGCGTCGAGGTTGACGACTTCCTCGGAGTTCTGCGTGAGGCCCAGCCGGTCGAGCAGGTAGGGCCTGGTGCCGAGCAGCAGACGAATCTTTCCGTTGGAGTGGTCGATCAGCGGCCGTAGGATGCGGCTGCAGAGGGTGTTCGGGGTGGCTGCTTCGTCCAGAGCGTCGAGGAGGACGGTCAGGGGGCGTTGGTGATCGTCGGGGGCGGGGAGCGCTTCGAGTAGCTCGCCGACGGTGTGAGCGCTGACCTTCGCGGCAGCGGCGATTCCGTGCAGGACGTCGTTGTCAGTGAGGTTCTGCGCGTACATGGCCACGTCGACGGCATGGGGGTCCGGCATCAGGTGCTTGCTGAGGCCGAGTGTGTCGATCGGGACGGACTGCCGGCGCTCTGGGTGCGTAAGAGCTGCAATGAGGCCCAGTACAGCGGTCTTGCCCGAGCCAGGGCCAGCGGTTACGACCCGGCAGGTATTCCGGCCGTCGGTGTCGGTGCGGTCTAGCCAGGAACTGAGGTCGGCGAGGGCGCAGTGGCGGCCGCAGAACCACCAGCCTTGTGAAGCGTCGTCGGGGTACCCCATGGCCCGGACCAGGAGACGTCTGGTGAACTCGGTGTCACGGCGCTGTGCGTGTTCGTCGAACTCGGCGGCCTGTTGGACAGCCAGGTCGACATCGGTGAGCCGGTTGCTGTGGCGGGGATTGGCCAGGAACGCGGGCGGCTCCCCGGTCAGTCCGTTCAACGACAGGGTGATGCGCTGGTAGCCGGGGCGGTCGGGGTGGTCGTTCATCTGCTGCACGACGGTTGACAACGACAGCGACTGCGGGCTGTACCCGGCGGTGGCCAGACTGCCGACCGCGTCCCTGAACAGGCGAGGGAAGAGGCCGGTCTGCGCCTGCTGGTGGGGTTGGGCGGAGGAGATGACCACCAGGCCAGAACCGGTGTCCTGCCCCCACTGGGCACTGATTCGGTCCAGGGCGGACGCGGCCATCTCGTTGCCGCCCTGCCCGGAGAAGCAGGTGTCCAGCACCAGGAGCAGACGCCGTACCTTGGTGCCGCGCAGCATTGCGTCGGCGAGATCAGCTGTCCTCAACGCGGTGTATGAGAGGTCCTCGGGATCGGTGTCGGAGGCCAGCAGCACATGATCTCGCCGGTCGTCGAGAACCTCACCGTGGCTGCAGATGTACACCGCGACGAAGTCGTCCTCCCGACGCTCGGGTGAAATGCAGAACATGCGAAGCTGGTCGGACAGCTGTGCTCGGGTGGGGTCCATGCCGAGGGCGCTGTGGTGCTGATAGCCCAGCTTGTCTGTGAAGAGGTCGATCACGCTCTGGCGTGCCTCAGCCAGTCCTGGACGGTTCAACTCCGGGCTCTTAAGGTACCGGGACACGGCGGTGGCGATCAGAAACCGACGAGGCTCGCCCGCCTCGGCCGCTGCTCCGCCGATGTCAGGGATCATGCAAGGCCGTCCGCGATCGCCTGTCCGCAGAGTTCGTCGGTCAAGTAGGCGGTCGCATCATGTGCGTGCGACCCGTTATGGACCAGCCCCGGGCGCACCGACTCACCGAAACACGGGCGCAAGTCCTTGACTAGGGCCACGACGTCCCCGGCGTCGGCGAGGTTGGTCCACACCAGCTCATCGCCGCCCGGCCACACCCCCTGAGAG
>NZ_WWIQ01000066.1:0-4215 GCF_009862985.1 Streptomyces sp. SID5464
GGCACGGGTGGGCGCAGCGGCACCCCGCTCCGGCTGCGGGCCCACCCGGCCTCGGCAGCGACGCCGGGGTGCTTACAGGCGTCCCAGGACCTGGGCGAGCAGTGAGCCCATGCGCGTTGCCGAATCCCGGCCGGCCTGGAGGACCTCCTCGTGGTTGAGGGGCTCTCCCGTCATGCCGGCCGCCAGGTTGGTCACCAGGGAGATGCCCAGAACCTCCGCACCCGCCTCACGCGCGGCGATCGCCTCCAGGACCGTCGACATGCCCACCAGGTCCGCACCGATGACCCGGGCCATACGGATCTCCGCCGGAGTCTCGTAGTGCGGGCCGGGGAACTGGGCGTAGACGCCCTCCTCCAGCGTGGGGTCGACCTCCTTGCACAGGGCCCGCAGGCGCGGGGAGTAGAGGTCGGTGAGGTCGACGAAGTTGGCGCCGATGATGGGGGAGGTGGCGGTGAGGTTGATGTGGTCGCTGATCAGGACCGGCTGGCCCGGGCGCATGCCCTCGCGCAGGCCGCCGCAGCCGTTCGTGAGGACGATCGTCTTGCAGCCGGCCGCCACGGCGGTACGGACGCCGTGGGCTACGGCCGCCACGCCCCGGCCCTCGTAGTAGTGCGTACGGCCGAGGAAGACCAGGGCGCGCTTGTTGCCGATCCGGTACGAGCGGATCTTGCCGCCGTGGCCCTCGACCGCGGGGGGCGGGAAGCCGGGCAGCTCCGTGACCTGGAGCTCGGCCTCGGGAGCGCCGAGGGCGTCCACGGCCGGAGCCCAGCCGGAGCCCATCACGAGGGCGACGTCGTGGGTCTCGGCGCCCGTGAGTTCGCGCAGGCGGGCCGCGGCGGCGTCGGCGGCGGCGTGGGGGTCGCCCTGGATGTCGTCCGGAAGAAGAGATGCGTTCACGCCGACGAGGGTAGCCGGTGATTGCCTACGCGCGTAGATGGCAGAGCTCACGGGGTGATGATCGTTGTCTTGTCGTTTCCGACGAAGCGGGCTCAGCAGGGGCGCTTGCGGAGTTCCATCACGTAGTCGTGCGGGGCGCCGGCCGACTCGGCCGCGTCGGCGATCTCACCCAGGTAGCGGGCCGACGGCAGGCCGCCCTCGTAGGCGTTGAGGGTGAAGGCCCACGCCTGCTCGTCACCCTCCAGGGTGTGCACCCGTACGCGTGTGCGGCGGTAGATGTCCAACCCCACGCCCTCCCAGCGGTCGAGTGACTCCTCGTCCATGGGGGCGATGTCGTACAGCGCGACGAAGACCTGGGAGACGGGGTCCTCGACGATCGTCGGCAGGGCGCCCTCCCAGCCCATGTGCTCGCCGCCGAACGTCAGTCGCCACCCGTTCAGCCAGCCGGTGGCGCGCAGCGGCGAGTGCGGGGCGCGGCGGGACATCAGCCGCGCGTCGAGGTTGCCGGCGTACGCGGCGTAGAGCGACATGGGGAGAGGGTACGGCAGGTGCCCCGGAGTCACTCGCGTAACGGTGCCGCATCGGGCGGGCCCCGGGGCGGTGCCGGGTTGAGGGGTGCGGGACAATGGAGTACGTGACTCGGATCGTGATCATCGGTGGCGGACCCGGCGGATACGAAGCGGCGCTGGTCGCCGCACAACTCGGTGCGGAGGTGACCGTCGTCGACTGCGACGGTCTGGGCGGGGCGTCGGTGCTGACCGACTGCGTGCCGTCCAAGACCCTGATCGCCACGGCCGAGGTGATGACCACCTTCGACTCGTCGTACGAGGAGCTGGGGATCATCGTCGCGGACGACACCCCGCCCCTGGAGCAGAGCGCCCGGGTGGTGGGGGTCGACCTGGGGAAGGTCAACCGGCGTGTGAAGCGGCTCGCGCTCGCCCAGTCGCACGACATCACGGCCTCCGTGACGCGTGCCGGGGCGCGTGTCCTGCGCGGGCGCGGGCGGCTGGAGGGCATGCAGGCGCTCGACGGGTCGCGCAAGGTCGTGGTGCGCGCCGCCGACGGGAGTGAGGAGACGCTCACGGCTGACGCGGTGCTCATCGCCACCGGCGGGCATCCCCGTGAGCTGCCCGACGCCCTGCCGGACGGTGAGCGGATCCTGAACTGGACGCAGGTGTACGACCTCAACGAGCTCCCCGAGGAGCTCATCGTGGTCGGGTCGGGTGTGACCGGTGCCGAGTTCGCCGGCGCCTACCAGGCCCTCGGTTCGAGGGTGACGCTCGTGTCGTCGCGGGACCGCGTGCTGCCGGGCGAGGACCCGGACGCGGCCGCCGTGCTGGAGGACGTCTTCCGGCGGCGCGGCATGAACGTCATGGGACGCTCCAGGGCGCAGTCCGCCAAGCGGGTGGGGGACCGGGTCGAGGTGACTCTCTCCGACGGGCGGGTCATCACCGGGTCGCACTGCCTCATGGCCGTCGGTGCCGTGCCCAACAGCGCGGGCATGGGGCTGGAGGACGCCGGGGTCAGGCTGCGCGAGTCGGGTCACATCTGGACCGACAAGGTGTCGCGTACGACCGCTCCCGGCGTGTACGCGGCCGGTGACGTGACGGGCGTGTTCGCCCTCGCCTCCGTGGCCGCCATGCAGGGACGCATCGCCATGTACCACTTCCTGGGCGATGCCGTGGCCCCGCTGAACCTGAAGACCGTCTCGTCGAACGTCTTCACCGACCCGGAGATCGCCACCGTCGGCTACACCCAGGCCGACGTCGACGGCGGGAAGATCGACGCCCGGGTCGTGAAGCTGCCGCTGCTGCGCAACCCGCGCGCGAAGATGCAGGGCATCCGCGACGGCTTCGTCAAGATCTTCTGCCGGCCGGGGACCGGGATCGTGGTCGGTGGTGTGGTCGTGGCGCCGCGTGCCTCGGAACTGATCCACCCCATCTCGATCGCGGTCGACAACAATCTGACAGTCGAACAGATTGCGAACGCCTTCACCGTCTACCCCTCGCTGTCGGGCTCGATCGCCGAGGTGGCACGGCAGTTGCACACCCGCAAGGAGACCGGCGAGAGCTGAGACCGGATCCGGATCCTCGCTGGTCACGGGGAGTGCTCGACCATTCGTACGGCATAGGCGGCGGGACTAGGCGCTATACCACTTCCCGCTGCTCCGTGCGAACATCTTCTGCTATTCAGCGCAAACTGCTGAAAGCAGACGGTCGCTGGCGTTACTGTCAGTTTCGTGTTCGCTGCAGAACGTCGCCAATTGATCCTCGAAATGGTGCGAGCGAACGGGGCCGTGTCGCTCCGTGAGCTCGCCCGCGTCGTCCAGACCTCCGAAGTGACCGTACGGCGGGACGTGCGCGCGCTGGAGGCAGAAGGACTCCTCGACCGCCGGCACGGCGGTGCGGTACTGCCGGGCGGTTTCACGCGGGAGTCCGGCTTTCCGCAGAAGTCTCATCTCGCGACCGCCGAGAAGACCGCCATCGCCGACCTCGCCGCGAATCTCGTGGAGGAGGGCGAGGCGATCGTGGTCGGGGCGGGTACGACGACCCAGGAGCTGGCCCGTCGGCTCGCCCGGGTGCCCGGGCTGACCGTCGTCACCAACTCACTGCTGGTCGCACAGGCGCTGGCCCATGCCAACCGGGTCGAGGTCGTGATGACCGGCGGTACGCTCCGCGGCTCGAACTACGCCCTGGTCGGCAGCGGTGCCGAGCAGTCCCTGCACGGGCTGCGGGTGTCGCGGGCGTTCCTGTCCGGGAGCGGCCTGACCGCGGAGCGCGGGCTGTCCACGTCCAACATGCTGTCGGCGTCGGTCGACCGGGCGTTGGTGCAGGCCGCCGCGGAGGTGGTGGTCCTCGCGGACCACACCAAGCTCGGGACGGACACGATGTTCCAGACCGTGCCGACGGATCTCATCACCCGCCTCGTGACGGACGAGCCGCCCGCCCACGACGACCGTGCGGCGACGGAGCTTCAGGCGCTTGCCGATCAGGGAGTGCAGATCGCTGTCGCGGGGGCGCCGGGGGGTTCGGCCGGGGCGGGAGGCCCCGGGGGTGATGCCGTGCCGGCGCGTCAGCAGCGTCGGGATGTGCCGTTGCCCGGGCCTCGGCGGCAGGTGCCGGGGGGTGGTGGGGGTGGGTTGCGGTCCACCTCGATGCTGAGTGAGCAGGGCCAGGGGACGGAGCGGGCCAGGGTCGCGGACCTGCGGCGGCGTTGAGAGCGCCGGGCGTCGGTCCAACTGCTGTCGGTCGTCAGGTACCCGGCGCTCGTGCTGGGGCGGGGTGGGTCCGCAGCCCGGCGGAACGGGGTGCCTCCCCC
>NZ_WWIQ01000066.1:4329-10715 GCF_009862985.1 Streptomyces sp. SID5464
TTAGCGGCACGATTGCCCGCAGCTCAGCTGATAACCCCCGGCGCGGCCCCCAGCAGGGGCCGCGCCGTAGGCGGTGTTCGTCTCGCCCGCTCAGTCCTTGATCTCGCAGATCGCCGCGCCCGAGGTGACCGACGCGCCGATCTCCGCGCTGAGGCCCTTGATCGTGCCGGACTTGTGGGCGTTGAGGGGCTGCTCCATCTTCATGGCCTCCAGGACGACGATCAGGTCGCCTTCCTTGACCTCCTGGCCCTCCTCCACCGCGACCTTGACGATCGTGCCCTGCATCGGGGAGGCGAGGGTGTCCCCGGAGGCTGCGGGGCCCGACTTCTTCGCCGCGCGGCGCTTCGGCTTGGCCCCGGCCGCGAGGCCCGTGCGGGCGAGGGACATGCCCAGGGACGCCGGGAGGGAGACCTCCAGACGCTTGCCGCCGACCTCGACGACCACCGTCTCGCGACCCGGCTCCTCGTCCGCCTCCAGGGCGTCCGCAGCCGCCGTGAACGGCTTGATCTCGTTGACGAACTCCGTCTCGATCCAGCGGGTGTGGACCGTGAACGGCCCGTCCTGGCCATGCACCTCAGGCGCGAACGCCGGGTCCTTCACCACCGCACGGTGGAACGGGATCGCCGTCGCCATGCCCTCGACCTGGAACTCCTCCAGGGCACGCGCGGCCCGCTCCAGCGCCTCCTTGCGCGTGCGGCCGGTGACGATCAGCTTGGCCAGCAGGGAGTCCCACGCCGGACCGATGACCGACCCGGACTCCACGCCCGCGTCCAGCCGCACACCCGGGCCGGACGGCGGGGCGAACGCCGTGACCGTGCCGGGGGCCGGCAGGAAGTTGCGGCCCGGGTCCTCGCCGTTGATGCGGAACTCGAAGGAGTGCCCCCGCAGCGCCGGGTCGTCGTAGCCGAGCTCCTCGCCGTCGGCGATGCGGAACATCTCGCGGACGAGGTCGATGCCGGCGACCTCCTCGGTGACCGGGTGCTCGACCTGGAGGCGGGTGTTGACCTCCAGGAAGGAGATCGTGCCGTCGTTGCCGACGAGGAACTCCACCGTGCCGGCGCCGACGTAGCCGGCCTCCTTCAGGATCGCCTTGGAGGCCGAGTACAGCTGCTCCACCTGCGCGTCGGACAGGAAGGGGGCGGGGGCCTCCTCGACCAGCTTCTGGTGCCGGCGCTGGAGGGAGCAGTCACGCGTCGAGACCACGACCACGTTGCCGTGCTGGTCGGCGAGGCACTGGGTCTCCACGTGCCGCGGCTTGTCGAGGTAGCGCTCGACGAAGCACTCGCCCCGGCCGAAGGCCGCCACGGCCTCGCGGACCGCCGAGTCGTACAGCTCCGGGACCTCTTCCAGCGTCCGCGCCACCTTCAGGCCACGGCCGCCACCGCCGAACGCCGCCTTGATGGCGATCGGCAGACCGTGCTCCTCGGCGAAGGCGACGACCTCCTCAGCACCGGACACCGGGTCGGGCGTGCCCGCCACCAGCGGGGCGCCGGCGCGCTGCGCGATGTGCCGCGCCGCGACCTTGTCACCCAGATCGCGGATCGCCTGCGGCGGCGGGCCGATCCAGATCAGGCCCGCGTCCAGCACCGCCTGCGCGAACTCCGCGTTTTCGGAGAGGAAGCCGTAGCCGGGGTGGATCGCGTCCGCGCCCGACTCGCGAGCGGCCTTCAGCACCTTCTCGATGTCGAGGTAGCTGGTGCCCGGCGTGTCACCGCCCAGGGCGAACGCCTCATCCGCGGCGCGGACATGCAGAGCGTCCCGGTCCGGGTCGGCGTAGACGGCCACGCTCGCGATGCCGGCATCCCGGCAGGCCCGGGCCACGCGGACAGCGATTTCGCCACGGTTGGCGATGAGCACCTTGCGCACGATGAGGCTCCCTCCTTGAAACAAGCCGAGTTTAGGGACTGCCGACACGGCACTTCGACCCGTCCCCAGTGGTGAGCTTGCCCACACGGAGCGTGATGCGAGGCTCGCTCGACCCGCGAAATCCCTTGTCGCACCGCGGTACGCAGTACTACTCCGGGAAACCCTAGCCCTCTCCTGTGGTCAAGGTCTCTGTCATCACGTGCTGCGGGCCACTCTGTTTCTTTGTGGAGTCCCTACGAATGGCCCAATGATTCTTTGCCCGCCGCAGAACCCTTGTCCCAGGGTTTACTCGTTAGTAGCGTTCGCGATGTCTCGAACGTACTAGGGGTAAGTGGGTGGGCCCGGTGGTGCGCAGGCCGGTGGCGTGGATCGTGGCGGTGGTGCTCTTCGGTGAGGCGCTCGGCATCGCCGCGCTGAACTGGTTCCTCGGCGTCGTCGTCGACCGGCAGGACATGTCGCTGGCCGGGCTCGACCCGCACATGATGGCCGTGTCGTCGAAGATCGGCGGGATCGCCTTCGGCCTCTACTTCGCGCTGTGCGGCCTGGTCGCCCTGCTGGTGGCGCTGCGGGACCGGCCCCCGGCGGGCTTCGGGCGGGTGCTGCTGATCAGCACGGCCGTCGTGCACGGGCTGCTCGGCGCGTTCACCTGGGGACTCGTCGGCTGGCCCGCGTTCCTCTTCATGGTGCTGGTGCTCGGCCTGGTCGTGCTGCTGCTGATGACGTACGACCGTCCGGCCGGGCCCGCCGACGCCGCGCCCCAGGACGGGACGGGCGGCGACGGCTCCCCGGTCACTTCTCCGCCGGCTCCCACAACTCCGTGATACCGACGCCCAGTTCGGCGAGGAGACGCCGTACGAGGGGCAGGCTGATGCCGATCACGTTGCCGTGGTCGCCGTCGATGCCGTCGATGAACGGGGCCGAGCGGCCGTCCAGCGTGAACGCCCCGGCGACGTAGAGGGGCTCGCCGGAGGCGACGTAGGCCGCGATCTCCTCGTCGGTGGGATCGCCGAAGTGGACGACGGTGGACGCGGTGGCGGAGGTGTAGCGGCCGGAGAGCGTGTCGTAGACGCAGTGGCCGGTCTGGAGGGTTCCGGCGCGTCCGCGCATCGCCTTCCAGCGGGCGGTGGCCTCCTCGGCGTCCGCGGGCTTGCCGAGGGCCTGGCCGTCCAGGTCGAGCACCGAGTCGCAGCCGATCACGATCGCGCCCTTGGCCTCCGGCCGGGCCGCCACGACGGAGGCCTTCGCCTCGGCGAGGGCGAGCGCCAGCTCGGCGGGGGTGGGTGCGGTGACGGCGTCCTCGTCGACGCCGCTCACGATCACCTCGGGGGCGAGACCGGCCTGGCGGAGCAGCCCGAGCCGGGCGGGGGACTGGGAGGCGAGGACGAGTCGGCGGCGCGGCTGATCTGTCATGCGTTCAGCGTATCGGCGTCACCTGTCACCTCTCACCTCACGCCGATCACGATCATCGCCAGCACCATGGCCAACGCCATGAGAACGCCCAGCCGCCGAAGCATGTCCTGCGTGTCGCGCAGCTCTTTCGGCGGTTCGTTCTCGGGGTCGGACCACAGCATGACACCAGCGTGCGGCTTCCCGGGGCGGGGCGCCTGAGTAGGGGTACTCAAATCGGCGCCCCGCGTTGTTCCGCAGTGCGCGGTTCCCCGCGCCCCGGGAGCTTCAGCTCGGCCAATAGGTGCGGCCCCATGCCGCCGGGCCCGGCTGGGGCAGGCGGTGGGCTGCGATGCGGGACGGGTCGGACCAGGAGTCGCGGGTGACCGGCGCGCCGGGCGGCGTTGCGGCCGCCGCCGCGGCGCGGGCCCTGACCACCGCCAGGGCGGCGGCCAGCTCCTCCGGGGTCGGGTTGCCCCGTACGACCTTGATCGTCATGTGGGCCTCCTGGGCTCGCCGGGACTAGAGGGGGATGTTGCCGTGCTTCTTCGGGGGCAGGGATTCCCGCTTCGTACGCAGTTGACGCAGACCCCGTACGACGTGCCGGCGGGTCTCGGACGGCAGGATCACGGCGTCGACGTAACCGCGCTCGGCCGCGACGTAGGGGTTGAGGAGGGCGTCCTCGTACTCCCGGATCAGCCGGGCCCGGACCGCCTCCAGATCCTCGCCGTTCGCCTCGGCCTCGGCGATCGTGCGGCGGTGCAGGATGTTGACCGCGCCCTGGGCGCCCATGACGGCGATCTGGGCGGTGGGCCAGGCGAGGTTGAGGTCGGCGCCCAGGTGCTTGGAGCCCATGACGTCGTAGGCGCCGCCGAAGGCCTTGCGGGTGATGACGGTGATGAGCGGGACGGTCGCCTCGGCGTAGGCGTAGATCAGCTTGGCGCCGCGCCGGATGATGCCGTCGTGCTCCTGGTCGACGCCGGGCAGGAAGCCGGGGACGTCGACGAAGGTGATCACCGGGACGTTGAAGGCGTCGCAGGTCCGCACGAAGCGGGCGGCCTTCTCGCTGGCCTTGATGTCGAGGCACCCGGCGAGCTGCGTCGGCTGGTTGGCGATGATGCCGACCGGGTGGCCCTCGACCCGCCCGAAGCCGGTGACGATGTTCGGCGCGTACAGCGGCTGCGTCTCGAAGAACTCGGCGTCGTCCAGGACGTGCTCGATCACCGTGTGCATGTCGTACGGCTGGTTCGCGCTGTCCGGGACGATCACGTCCAGTTCGCGGTCCTCGTCGGTGACCTCGAGGTCGGCCTCCTCGGGGAAGGCCGGCGGCTCGGAGAGGTTGTTGGACGGCAGGTACGACAGCAGCTGCTTGATGTACTCGATGGCGTCCTTCTCGTCACCCGCCATGTGGTGGGCGACTCCGGACGTCGAGTTGTGGGTCCTGGCCCCGCCCAGCTCCTCGAAGCCGACGTCCTCGCCGGTGACGGTCTTGATGACGTCGGGGCCGGTGATGAACATGTGCGAGGTCTGGTCGACCATGACCGTGAAGTCGGTGATGGCGGGGGAGTAGACGGCCCCGCCCGCACACGGGCCGACGACCAGGCTGATCTGCGGGATGACACCCGACGCGTGGGTGTTGCGGCGGAAGATCTCGCCGTAGGCACCGAGGGAGGCGACGCCCTCCTGGATCCGGGCGCCGCCGGAGTCGTTGATGCCGATGACCGGGCAGCCGGTCTTCAGGGCGAAGTCCATGACCTTGACGATCTTCTGCCCGTAGACCTCGCCGAGGGCCCCGCCGAAGACGGTGAAGTCCTGCGAGAACACGGCGACGGGGCGGCCGTCGACGGTGCCGTACCCGGTGACGACGCCGTCGCCGTAGGGCCGGTTCTTGTCGAGGCCGAAGTTGGTGGAGCGGTGCCGGGCGAACTCGTCGAGTTCGACGAAGGAACCCTCGTCGAGCAGGAGCTCGATCCGCTCACGGGCCGTCAGCTTGCCCTTGGCGTGCTGCTTCTCGACGGCGCGTGCGGAGCCGGCGTGCGTCGCCTCATCGATGCGGCGCTTCAGATCCGCGAGTTTGCCCGCGGTCGTGTGAATGTCAGGCTGCTGCTGCTCTTCCGGCTCGGACATCGGGATGCGGCTCCCTGCCTGCTCAAAAGGGGGGACGGTTACTCATCCGTAGAGTAGTGGGGGCCCTCCACATCGGCAGTGCGGCGTTTACCACACCTAGGGTGGCTTGCATGACGCCGCGAGATGCATCAGAGCCGAACGGTAGCCGTTGGTCGGACCTGGACCGTCCGCCCCTCAACATCACCGCCCTGCGCCGGGGACTGGTGCATGAGGGCGGGCTGTGGTCCGAGGTGGACGTCGTGCAGCGCACCGGCTCCACGAACTCCGACCTGGTGGCCCGGGCTGCCGAGGGCAGGGCCGCCGAGGGCGCGGTGCTCGTCGCCGAGGAGCAGACGGCCGGGCGCGGGCGCCTCGACCGGCAGTGGACGGCACCGCCCCGTTCCGGCCTGTTCTTCTCCGTGCTGCTCACGCCGGGCGAGGTGCCGGTGGCGCGGTGGGGGTGGCTGCCGCTGCTCACGGGTGTCGCGGTGGCGACGGGGCTGTCGCGGGCGGCGGGCGTCGACACGGCGCTGAAGTGGCCGAACGACCTGCTGGTCACCGTGCGGGGCGAGGAGCGCAAGGCCGGGGGGATTCTGGCGGAGCGGGCGGGCGACGACGGGGTCGTCATCGGGGTCGGTATCAACGTCACGCTGAAGGAGGACGAGCTGCCGGTGCCCACGGCGGGGTCGCTGGAGCTGGCCGGGGCCGTGAGCACGGACCGGGACCCGTTGCTGCGGGGGGTGCTGCGGGCTCTGGAGGAGTGGTACGGGAAGTGGCGTGCCGCCGCGGGTGAGGCGGGTGCCTGTGGGTTGCTGGAGGCGTATGCGGCGGGGTGCGCGACGCTCGGGAGGGAAGTGCGGGCGGAGTTGCCGGGCGATCGGGCCGTGGTGGGGGAAGCGGTTGCGGTGGACGGGGACGGGCGGTTGGTGCTGGCGACGGAGGAGGGGGTGCAGGAGCCTGTCGGCGCGGGGGACATCGTGCACCTGAGGCCTGCTTGAGCTGAGGTGGGGTGGGCGCGCAACCCGGCG